>JANQLA010000347.1 GCA_028280855.1 Melioribacteraceae bacterium | reverse complement strand
AAATAAGAACCCCTATTAATGTAATAACTAGTTTTGCAAGTTACCTGGAGGAATCTTTTAACGGCAATTCGGATACTGATACAAGCGAGTGCTTTACTATTATTAATTCAGCTAGTAAGCGGATAATAAGAACTATTGATTTAATCCTTAATACAGCCGAAATTCAAACCGGAACTTACGAGCCGATAATAAAAGAGTTTGACCTAAAAAGAATGTTGGAAAATTTAATTATAGAATTTCAATCAATAGTAGAAGAAAAGGATGTATCGTTGCAGTTTAGCTGTGATATTAAGGATACTTATGTTTTTGGAGATGAGTACAGTATTTCTCAAGTATTTGTAAACCTCATAGATAATGCCGTCAAATATACGGAGAAAGGCAGGATAGAAATTATAATTGATATTGATGAGCAAAGTAATAAAGTTATTACAGTCGCTGATACAGGTATCGGTATTTCGGGAGAATATCTCGAGAATATCTTCAAACCCTTTAGCCAGGAGGAAAGAGGCTACAGCAGGAAGTTTGAGGGCAATGGTCTTGGATTAGCGCTTGTTAAAAATTATTGCGATATAAACAATGCCGAGATTTCTGTTGAAAGTGAAAAAGGAGTTGGAACAACATTCAAAGTAAAATTTCTTCATAAAGCTCAACTCTTTTAGAAAATTTTGACATTTCGTAGAATCTTACCCTGCTCACAGTAGTAATACCGTAATAGTGAAAAATCCGGTGTGAAAATTTATATCATTGTTTAGCTTATGACGTATCAGTATCTTTTCCTTTTCAAAAATCAGATAATGGATTTATGCGAAAAATCGTTTTTTTTAGTTTTTTACTATTTACAAATCTATTCTCACAAAATTTGGATTCATTGTTTCAAAGATACGTTGCTTCACACGGTCATAGTAGTAATATTAAAGGTCAAGAAAATATCGCTTCAAACTTACCTCCAAATAAGTGCGGGCTACCCCTGCAAGCAGCATTGCTAGATAGATTCGATGAACTAACAACCGAGCAACAGTCGATATATAAAACCTTGCAGAATCGACCGGAGATGCAAACTAGCATTGTTAGTCCATCAGGTTTTTTTCGAATCCATTACGATTTGAGCGGACAAAATGCACCAAACTATTTCCCTAACTTAGGATTATCCTCAAGTGAATCTGTTCAAAGATCTGTTGATTCGTTGGCTGCAGCGTTTGATTTCTCATTTAATTACGAAGTTAATGTATTAGGATATACTCCGCCCGTTAGCGATGGGAATTTAGGGGGTGATGATAAATATGACGTTTATATCATGCAATTAGGAGTGTATGGTAAAACCGAAGTTGGATCAGCTCCACAAAGTTTTATATATATTGAAAATGATTTTATCGGTGGGTTTGCCACAACGGGAATTAATGCTGCCAAAGCTACTGCCGCTCACGAGTTTCATCATGCAATTCAGGTAAGCAATTATGGGTACCATGGTCTTTCTGAAACCGTAATTTACGAACTAACTTCAACAGCGATGGAAGAGATAGTATACGATGAAGTAAACGATTACTACGCTTACATGCCAAGCTATTTTAGAAACCCATCAAGAAGTTTTAAGGAAAACAGTGGTTATGATATTGCTACATTTTACTTGTACTTGCTTCAGAAGTATGAACGTGAAGGAGACCCAACAAAGGGCCATGAAATAATTAAACGTTCCTGGGAGGTATTGAGTGAGACCGGAAAAGCTGTGGAAGCATTATCAATAGCGCTATTTGAATATGGAACTTCATGGGCACAGGCATGGAATGAATACGGAATTTGGTGCTGGTTTACAGGTGGGCGTAATTCCATAAACTCATATTTTGAAGAAGCTGAATTTTATCCGCAAATTCGTCCTCTAGCCTCATACCAATTTACCGGAGGAACTAGAGAATACATGATAAATACTGATCCGATTTCAAATACATATTTATTATTTGAAATAGAATCTGAATCAATAACTGACTCTCTTATTTCGATAATTACTAATGCGGACATTAACAATGCAATTTCTTCGCCATATACAACTACAGATATTACTTATTCTATCAGCACAAATAGTTCAGTAGGTCCTAAAATAGTTAATGAATACTATTCATCAATCAGCGCGCCTAATCCTACTTTATTCTTTGAGGGAAATATTTTTGGAGATGTCGCTGTTGATGGAAAAGATATAACTCGGGAAGTTGAGGACTATGCTTTCCCTCAGCCATTTATTTATTCACAACATAACTCACTTTTCATTCCTTCCGAACCGAATAAATTAGAATTTGCAAATCTCAATATTTACACACCCTCCATGGATTTGGTTTACCGAGGAAGGGAAAGAATTTTATTGGCCAACAAAATAGTCGTTAGATGGAACGGACTTGATGACAACGGTAAAAAATTGCCGACAGGTGTGTATATTTACGTTACAAAATCAGGAGATGAAATACGCAAGGGAAAGTTCGTAATTTATAATGACTAACTATACACTTCAACTTGATAAACTCACAAAAATTTTTGGCCGGCGGCTTGTCTTTAAAGATATTGATTTTACATTCAGTGAAGGAAATGTATATGGAATAACGGGCTCAAACGGTTCCGGTAAATCTACATTATCTAAAATCGTAATCGGTATTAATTCTCCGACACGGGGTAAAGTCTACCACAAATTGGCAGGAAAAGATATCTCGCCGAATGATCTCCATAATCATGTCGGATTCGTTTCGCCGTATTTGGTTTTGTACGATGAATTCTCGGCAGAAGAAAACCTGAAACACTTTGCAAAAATCCGTGGAATAATGTTCGACCAGAACTTTACTGATGGTCTTTTTTCCGACTTCAAACTACTGGATAGAAAAAATGATTTATTGAAAGGCTACTCATCAGGTATGAAGCAGCGTATGAAATATATTTTTGCATTACAGCACAACCCGGAATTATTGATACTGGACGAACCGACATCGAACTTAGATAACCAGGGTAAGGATACCGTTTACAATATTATCAATCGCGAAAAGAAAAATAAATTAATTCTTGTAACCTCAAACGAGGATTCGGATCTTGCACTTTGCGACGAAGTGTTAAATGTAGAAAATTATAAAAAATAATCTTCCTGCCTTAGCGACTTCGTGGTAGTCCTTTTTTGCCGCTAAGACACCAAGAGCACGAAGAGTCTCAAAGGAAAAAGTGAAAGAGTTAGCACTATTCAAAAAAGACTGGCAATCGGAGCTTCGCACACGTTACGCTGTAAACGCTTTGGCAATGTTCATACTTGTAACGATTAGCGTAATTCTTTTTTCCGTGGGCAGTGAAAATATATCCGAGTATCTAACCGGCGGGCTTTTATGGGTTGTAATATTTTTCTCGGCTATGTCGGGACTATCACGTGCCTTTGTGTCGGAAGAAGAACGTGGAACCACACTAACTTTGCAGCTAATCGCCAAACCTTCAACCGTATTTACCGGAAAGCTTTTGTTCAATATTTTACTTGTCTTTTTGATGAACATTGCTATCACGATTTTATTTCTTCTACTATTTGATTCATTTATTATTCGGGATTATTCCACATTCTTTGCTGCGTTTATTCTCGGTAATTTCGGGATAGCTATATCATCAACTTTAATAGCTGCTATTATTTCGAAAGCCAGTACTAAAGGAACCCTGTACCCTGTTCTATCTTTCCCTATTTTGCTACCTCTAATCTTAACATTACTTGAATTAACAAAATTTGCCATAGATGGACAATCTCTATCCGATTCATTTACAGAATTAGCCGTGCTATTTTGTTATGATATGATTATGATATCTGCCGGATATATGCTCTTCGACTTTATTTGGAAAGACTAAAAATAACCAGATAACAGCAGAGCAGGCGAAGACTATTATTTATATTTTTGTGATGCTTACCAAAACCATATAGCGGAAATATGGAAATACAAACTTTTTTGTTTTGGGTTTATTTTATCAATCTTGTCGTGTTGGTAATTCACGAAATTGAATCGGCTTACTGGCACGAATGGAAATTATTCGGTTTACCGGGTGAAATCACAGGCTTCCTTATTCTGCACGTACCATTGCTTGGTTTGTTGTTTTGGGGTCTAATCGAAATGCGGGAGCAATCCACCTTGGGACTTATCTGCTCCTTAATTTTATCGGCTTCAGGTGTATTTGCGTATTTTGCTCATAACCACTTCATAAAAAAGGGTCGAAGTGTCCCGTCCTAAAATAGTATACATATTACCGGCATGTACAACAGCCGGAGTTTTGAAATTAAGTGATAAATGTAGTCTTTCATTATTGTAAATATTTA
>JANQLA010000320.1 GCA_028280855.1 Melioribacteraceae bacterium | reverse complement strand
ATTATGCGACTGAAAAAATGGATAAAGACTACAGAGCAAAATTTAAAAAGACTAAAAAATAGAAACAATGGAGCAAACAAATATTAACCTGGTTTCCTATTGTGGATTTTATTGTGGTGCTTGTCCAAAATATACAAAAGGACAATGTGAAGGGTGCAAAGGTGATAATCCAAAATGTGCTGTTGGATATAAAGCTTGTCAGGTAAGACCATGTTGCATTGAGAATGGATATAATTCATGTGCAGACTGTAGTAAATTTGAATCAGTTAAAGATTGTAAATTATATAATCCATTCATGATAAGATTTGGACAATTTATTACACGAACAAATCGGAGATTAGGAATTGAAGTGATAAAAGAAAAAGGGGAAACTGAGTTTGCAAAATACATGATTGATAAAGGTTGGGTGACGATTAAGAGTGGAAAACAATAAAGCGCAGCACACAACAATGTATAAAAATAATAGCCGAGACAGTAGTAAATTCAGGAGTTGTAGCCCGCTTCAATTTTCTTGTAACTTGATAGAAAAGTGCTACGCAACCGGCTACTATTCTTATACCAACCGTTAGGCGCAATTAGAAGAGACAGATGATTAATTTTTTGATTTTGGGATTGATATTAACGATTGCGGTGTTTACAATCGTTTCTTGTTCAAACAAACAAAAAAAGAACACTGTTGTATTGGGACAAGAATTGGCGGATGCTAATCAAAAAGAACAAGAAAGGTTGGAATCTGGCAATTATAATGACTCACCATTCCCCGAATTCAATTACTCAAAATGGAAGGGTGAAAAATCTCTTATAAACCCTCAAATCAATGAACTAGATTCCTTTATTGTACAATTCACAAACAAATACATAGAATCTAATGACGCTCAAAGGAAGGATATAAGAAATTCATTAAGTCAAGATGACATTTATACCATATTCACGTTTTGTCAAAGAGCCACAATATTTGGAATAAGAGATAATGGGCATAAGGCTTATATTGAAAACTCTTTGAATTCTCTTTCAATGGTAGACCCTGAAAGATGTGATTACAGAGATGCACTTGTCGCAATGGCATTTGCGAATCACGGAATTCAAAAGTCAACACTAAATAGAAGAGAGTTGTATAATAAAGCTGCCAAACTCGCTAATCCAAAAATGGCAGAATTGCTAATTGGATTTGAAGCTCGAAAGGTAGAAGACCAAAGCATAGAAAATATGGCGGGTTATACCCAGATTCTAACTGGAAGTGGAATTGGGTTCGTTCAGTATGGCTATGAAGAATTCCAGCCAACAATAAATCTATCTGAAATTGGATTTAAGATTTCTGAATTCATTGAAAACGAAAAGTATCAAGGTGCTTCTATCTCAGTTGGTGAAAGCCTTCCTTTGATATGGGTTGACGGAGAAGACAATTCTGAATTAAAAGAGATTCTTAATCGTTCTCTCGGAACTGTTTCAGTAAGGGCTTACCCAAAGGAAGAATTATGAAACGATTGGATTTCACAAATGTTTCTTCTCTATTTAATAGAGTGCGAAAATCAGACTGACGCTAAAAGAATTCTCGAGATTGCTAATGAGTCAGAAAGTAAAAACCATTCTAAGATTATGCTGAGTGATGATGAAGTGTTTTGCATTCTGATTACAAGGTCAACGACTGTTGGTGTTGATGATTTTGAAAATGCAGAATCCATTCAACGATTTAAAGAGCCATTATTAAAATTGATAAAAGAAAATAAAAGCAATTAACAATGTGTATAGTGCATAGCACCCTTCGGGATGCTACGACACCATACACAGACCGTTCGTCATGTGGCATATTGTTGCACTAAATATATGATGTGAAATGACAAAAATTAAAATTGGAATTATTGGTTATGGGTCTTGGGTTAAAAAAGCATACATCCCAAGTTTAAGACATCATGGAAGAGCAGAGATTAGAGCAATTTCTGCTAAAAGTGAAACTACGTTAAAATTAATTAAGGAAGATTTTGGTGATAAAATTGACATATATGAAGATTATAAAGCTTTACTTATCTCTCCCAAAATAGAAGCAGTTATGATTGCTGTGCCAGATTCAGTTCATGCTGAAGTTATTACAGCAGCATTAGATTCAGGAAAAGCTGTATTTTATGAACCTCCTATTGCTCATACAAGAAAGTTAATTCCTAAAATAATCAAAAAATTACTTGCCGCTCCGCAAATTACACATGCAGATTTAGAACTTGCTCTTGTTCCTGCTGTTATCAAAGCTTCTAAACTGATAAAAAAACATATTATTGGGAATGTTCAAACAGCAAGTATTCGGTTACAATCTAATTGGGGAGCAGACCCAAATCAAGATATAAATAGTATTGCTCGATTATCAGTTTGGTACACCCATGTCTTAAATGTCTTACTTGATTCAAGCCCCAAACGTGTCCTTATAATGGATGGTTATGGTACTATTGGACGTAGGCAAAGCCAGAGTACTGGTTTTTTTGATTATAATGGAATATGGGGAGAACTTAAAGTAAATATTGATAGTGTCGAAAAATTAAAAATTAATATAGAGGTTGTTGGTGATAGTGGCGACATACATATAGATGTTTTAACAGGCGAATTAAAAATAAGAAACAAAAAAAATCCTACTTGGGAGATTGAATCACTTCCTGCAATACAACCTTATGCAAGTTGGCCAGGGATGCATGAATCGGTATCTGCTTTTTTAGATTCGGTTGAAAAAGGAACACCTAGTTATGCTAATGCTACTGTTGTGACTAATCTAAATTTAATTGCTTTAGCATCCGAAGAATCGAAAGAAACAGAAACATGGGTGGTGATAAAAGACATAAATAGTATATGAATTCTATAGACACAAAATATAAATCAAACAACTAAATTAAGGAAATAGAGAATAAATACGCCACATAACAATGTGTAGCAGAAATATAGGATGTTGGTGGTTTGTGAATGTAGTTTCCCGCATTATTGTTGGGGGTATCTTGATAAAAATTCACTACGTATTCCCTTACTACTGCTACACTCAACGTTATGCAAGCAGTAACAGCGTTGTTGAAATAGTATCATATGATGGAAAGTGTGTATAGTTTGACAATTTCGTATAAAAATGACTAAAGCGAAAAGACACAAATGGATATGGGAAATATTAGTTTAAGAAAGGCAACAATAAAAGACAAAGCATTAGTAGTAGACTTTGACTATAACCTTGATAAAGTTGAGCATATCGAACTAAAGAGAGAGGAAAAGATAACAAGAGCAATATTGGGCGAGGAGTGTTTTATCATTTTGGCAAACAACAGAGTTGTTGGTTTTGTCATATTTGATTATCGTTTCTTTGATCAGGGGTGGATAGAACTCATTATTTTAGGCGAAAAATATAGAGGAAAAGGAATTGGCGGACAAGCAATTGACCTTATATGCAAACAATGTAAGACGAATAAGGTATTTACTTCGACTAATAGTTCTAATATTCAAATGCAGAAAGCATTGAGTAAGGTTGGTTTTTCTTTTGCAGGTAAAATAAACGGATTAGATGATGGAGACCCTGAATTATTTTACTATAAAAATATTAACAATGGGAAATCAAAAAATTAAATTAAAAAAAACAAAATGCCGGCACACAACAATGTATATAGCTAATTAAACAAAATTCTTATCCGAAATATCAGTCCAACCTGTAATTGATTTTCTAAAATTGTTGTATGACTCAAGTACTTTTTTGCTAAAAGCATTACTTTCTGCAAGTTCATCCAATGCTTCTTTTGCATCAATCCTGAACGCTTCTATCAAATCATCAGGGAAACCGTTCACCTGAACATTTCAATACGAATCTATCTGAGAAATTCTGCGTTATTCGTTTCGAACTCCGACAAATAAATGTTGCATGTGGCTAAGGCTTGTCTAAATATAGCGTTCAAATATTTTATTAAGATTTGTAAATTCGTGTTAACAATACAAACAACAACCTAAAGACCGCACTTTGGATAACTTTAGAAGTTTTATAGAAAGATATACAAATCTAACTGATGAAGATTGGCAAACCATTCGTCTGGCTTTTGAAAAAAAGAAAATAAGTAAAAATGAAGTTATTGTGGAAGAAGGCAAAGTCTGCAGGTATTTTTATTTTCTTGAGAAAGGATTACTGCGTTTTTTACTATCAAAGAAGGCAATGATATTACCAAGATGTTTACAATCGCTCCTTATTGCTTTACCTCCACACTAAGTTTTAGAAATCAAAAGCCGGCGGAAGAAAGTATCCAGGCTTTAGAGAAAGCAATTGTAAGGCAAACAACTTATAGCAAGATGAATGAATTAGCTAAAATTAATTCCTGGAATATATTTATTCGAAAATTGGTTAATGAAGTGCAGGAATTTACCGAATCGTTCCTGACGGAAGTTAGAACAGAAACTGCAGAGAAACGATATGAGAAGTTATTAGACAACTATTCTGATTTAATCCATAAAATTCCACTTAAGCATTTGTCTTCATTTTTGGGAATTGCGCCGCAGTCTTTAAGCAGAATAAGAAAAAAGTTGCACGAAAATATAAAAACTTAACATAGGTGAATTGTTTTTAATTTTAAATTCAGGAACTTTGCTGCATGTAATTAAAAGAGTGAGTGATGACAAGCATAAAAAGTAAAGTTATTAATTCCCTGATTAGAAACAGACACTTGTTAAAAGGCAAATTAAGAAAAGAAGTTTTTGATTTAAATACATCTATGCAAGAGTTTAGAGAAACGTGTGAAAAAGAAGCTCAAAGATATGCTAAGATTCCCACCGGTATTCGAATTGAAGAAGAAGTAATTGAAGGAATAAACGCAGAGTGGATAATACCCGAAGACACAAATTCCGAGAAGCTAATATTTTATGTTCATGGCGGCGGGTATGTTTCCGGTTCTTGTAATGACCATAGAGCAGTAGTATCCGAATTAGCAAAGAGAAGTAAAATTACCAATCTACAATATGAATACAGGTTAGCGCCTGAACATCCATTCCCTTATGCATTAAATGATTCAATTGAAGTATACAAATCGGTTTTAAAAAGAGGATACAAACCTCAAAACATTATAATTGCAGGGGAATCTGCCGGTGGCGGATTAGCATTTGCTATACTTTTGGCACTAAAACAAAAGGGTATTCAATTACCGAAAGCTGTTGTTGCAATTTCGCCCTGGACGGATTTAACTTGTTCAAGTGATTCTTATATAACAAAAAACAGAGCTTCTGTAGCGCCTGTAAATTCCTGGACGGTATTTAGTCATCATTATGTTGGAAGTAATGACGCAAGCAATCCATTAATTTCTCCACTGTTTGGAGACTTGAAAGGGCTTCCTCCAATTTATATCAATTCAGCGGTTGATGACGAGCTATACGAAGATGGTGAGAAATTCTATAAGAAAGCAAAAAGTGAAGGTGTTGATATAACGTTTAAAGCCGGATACGGAATGATTCATTGTTATCCCATATTAGCTCCGATGTTTAAGGAAGCAAGTGAAGCAATGGATGAAATTATTGAATTTATTAAATTACATTCCAGTAGCTAATAAAAAATCAAATTACAATCTTATTGGTAAGTATACCTTAAGACTCGCCCTAATAATGTCATGGCATATCAAAAAAGTTTGTAATTATTTGTTGTAGCAATAATGTGCTGTTCCAGGTAAATATCGAAACTTAATCGATTTAGTTACACGTGCCCGTTTCAAACAAAATTCTTATAAGCTATATACGTCCAGCCTTTGATTGATTTTATAAACGAGTTATAAGATTCCAAAACCTTTTTGCTGAACGCGCCACTATCGGCTGGTTCATGCAATGTTTCAGGAGGATACTTTACCCGGATTTTTACTCCGGTGTCAGTGTACGTTAATAAGTTGTTTCTTCGGATATATTGATTTATTTTACCCATTACTATAGAAGTAAAAAATTATATTTTTGTATCATGAGCGAAGACTTAAAGTAACATATAGATGCACTATTGGTTACTCCAATACTTTTTGATAATGAAGCTGATTGATCAACATATTGAAGAATTGAAAACATTGTGCGATGAGCACTTTGTATCCAAATTATATGTGTTTGGATCAGCAGCTAATAATAATATTTCGGATACAAGCGATATCGATTTTCTTGTAAGATTTTCAGGAGTTGACACTTTAGAATACTTTGACAACTACATGGATTTTAAGCATAAACTTACCGAGTTATTTTCACGGGATATTGATTTAGTGGAGATGCAAACAATTAACAATCCTATACTCAAGAGGTCAATAGATAGAAACAAAGTTTTAGTGTATGGAGGAGAAGATACTAAAGTGGCTGTATGATGTAAAAGCTGCAATCGAAGGAT
>JANQLA010000316.1 GCA_028280855.1 Melioribacteraceae bacterium | reverse complement strand
AACATAACCCCATATATCATATATCGTATAATTTGTGCCGCTATCTAATTTCTGCCAGCTATTGCCCTTCACGTAATAAATTGATCCGTTATTGCCTGTACAGTATAAATTTGTTGAAGTTATTCCACCTATTTTTTTTACTTGTCCTTCAAATGGGATGCCTGTCATAAAGAAAGCTTTTTCTTGCCATACAGATCCATTATTTCTTAGAAATACTGCTGATGATGCAGCATACAGATTTTGAATATTATCTGTAGAAACTGCATTAAGTGTTCCCGGCAGTATTCTATTTGTTCCAAACCTCCTATAAGCAACTTTCATTAATTTCCACTCCGATCCGTCCCAATAAGCTGCTGCATATGGTTGTCGGTCATAATTACCCAATGAATCTGCCAAATAAACTTCGCCAACTGCCCAGATGCTGTTTTCATTTATTATGGCAACGTCGTTAAAACTGCTGTTGCTGGTAAATTCTGTAGCTCCAAATGAATAGGTCTCCCATGTAACATCATGGCTGGTCGGCTCAAGAGTGGTTAATACAACTTGGTTGCTTTTACCAACAGTTTCGCTTTGTTCCCTAAGTATTGCGCTGTAACTATAGCTTGTACTTTTAGCCAGGTTTGTATCCGTTACTATTGTATCTTCAACACCGGCATTAAACGAAAGTACTTCTTTTCTATCTCGTTTAAGTATTACCTGTTGATCGGGATTTGGCGAATCAAGTTTTATGTGTATGTATGCTTCACTAACTGCAGCATCAATTTCAGTTAATGCAACAAGTTCCTTTAAATCGTTACCCGGCTCTGTTGTGTTGCAGGCTAAACTGCTGAGAAATATTACAATAATAAGATAGAATGTATGAATTGTATTTTTCATAATATAATTCTTTAGCAATAAAAGAAGCGCCCTCACAAATAAATATCAAGGGATTTTTTTATCTCTTAAAAGGATGAGCAGTCTTAAATTTCAGTTCCATTGCCTTTTTGTTCCCCTGCTAGACAAATGTTTAATCAATTAAAGTGCCAAATTAAAATTAACTTTTTTCTCAATTTTTTAAGATTTTTTAGATTAAACCTGTAAAACTTTCCTCTGTACGCGAAAAAATTTACCGCTCTTTAGAATTTATATGTTAAATTGATCTTTAAATTTACCCATATGGTAAACATATAAATTTCACTTGATACATGTGTTCAGGCAGGCAGGATTGAGTCTTGCTTCTTTTATCGCAAAATGGACTATAGGCAAAAAGGTTTTGTGCTTGATTAGCCGTACAAAAATTTATTTCAATATTAAATTCGCTACTTTATAAATTTGCAAATATCTTTTGCGGGAACAACTAACGTCGTATTTTGGTTTATAAGTGAAAATTTGAGGAAGTAAAATGAACGGAATGAAAACTACTTTTTTAATGGCATTGATGATGGTGCTGTTCATTATTGTCGGTTCGTGGATCGGCGGGCAATCGGGAATGATTATAGCCTTTGTAATTTCATTAGCAATAAATTTCGGTTCTTACTGGTTTTCCGATAAAATTGTTCTTTCGATGTATAAAGCAAAGCAAGTCTCCCGTGAGCAAGCTCCGGACTTACACCGTATGGTTGAAGATTTATCTGCCCGCGCTAATCTTCCCATGCCCAAAGTCTATATAATGGATAACCAAACACCAAACGCTTTTGCAACCGGCCGCAACCCCGATAACGGAGCAGTTGCAGTAACAACAGGTATAATGCGCATATTAAATCGTGATGAGCTTGAAGGAGTTATTGCGCACGAGCTTGCACATATTAAAAACCGCGATATACTTGTAAGTACAATAGCTGCTACGCTTGTAGGTACAATAACTTTTATTGCTCGAATGGCAGGGTGGGCGGCTTTGTTCGGCGGACGTGATGAACGAGACGGAAGCATGCTTGCAGACCTGGCATTAATGATTTTAGCGCCGATTATTGCAATACTTATACAACTGGCAATATCACGCTCGCGAGAATTTGGGGCAGATGCCGGAGGCGCCGAAATATCAGGCAACCCATTGGCGCTGGCCTCCGCCCTTGGAAAGTTAAATTCAGCCAACGAACAGGTGCCGATGCGAAACGCCGATACCGCGTCAGCGCATATGTTCATTGTAAACCCGTTAAAAGGCGGTGGATTAATGAAATTATTTTCAACTCATCCACCTGCTAACGAGCGAATCAATAGGTTGAAAGAAATTGCGAGCGGTCATAGGATTTAACCGGTTATCCGGTAACGGCTTATTTTATTAGGACTGGCTGTCTAATTATATTCAAATTTTTATCAATTGATTTTTGAATTAGAATTTTCGTTATTGTCCGCCAAAACCAACTACTTGTTGAAATGGCGGGCAAATTACTTTTATCATATCTATTGTTTTTATTGATTACTTCTGTAAGCTTTTCTCAATTGTTACAAAATTTTTCTTCTAAATACAGTAACAATAGTATCTTGTCGGATGTTGACAGTGTTAATTCAGAGAAAAACAGTTATTCATTTAAGCCGGGAAGACTTTTATCTGAAATCGGTGTAGGAGTTGCGGCGTCAGCCGTTGGCACTATTTTCGGCGGATTTCTCGGAGGGCGCATTGCTGCAATTAGCGGCGAGAATGGACCATGGGGAGGGTTTGCTCATGTAATATTGGGCGGATATATCGGATACTGCATAGGAAGCGCCGGTGGCGTTTACCTGGTTTCGAAAAGGTTCAACGATGAAATAAAATTTTACGAACCAATGTTGGTATCGCTTACAACCGGTGCGCTCTCCTTATTTACACTTTCCAGAACAAATGGCAAGAGCGGATGGACTTTACTATTATTGCCACTCCCGGTAACAATTTTGTATTCACAATTATTTTATCCGTCGAAAATCCAGATAAAAGCAGAGCAGCAAATAATTCATGGACATGCTCACAGCAATTTAACTTTAGCAATCCCATTTAACCTGTATATGTCAGAATGATCTGTGTTATCTGCACAGAAAATTTCAGTTCAACCTTAACAATAATTTATACATTGGCAGGTCGCAACAATTTGATATTGCTATATTCCTCTTAGTTAATTTTCATATGCCAATGATAATATCGGAAATCTTTATTGGTTCTAGGATCGAATTTTAATAAATGTGAAATCTGTTTTGCAGATATACTATTTATTTGTCGAAATAAAACACCAATACCTTGTTAATATCCATCGATCTCGATAATTTGATGTCTCTAATTAGTTTTATTACACATAAGTCTCCCCGGGGTACAAATGAAAAGCATATCTATTCTTTTTTTAATTTTAACTGGTTTATTGAATGCTCAGAATTGGCAAAAAATTGATTCGGTTTTCTCTCCTTCCGGAGTCGCGGTTTCGAGCTTTACTTCTCCATCTTTTGCTGACCTTAATAATGACAACCAACTTGACTTGCTGCTGGGAAATACTTCGGGAAGATTAAAAATCTTCATGAATAAAAATGCCGGATCGCCTCCGTCTTTTTCTGAATATGGAGCTCTTACGGAGCCCATCTACACAGATGGTTTACAAAATACAAATTCAAGTTATGCTTCCGCCATTGACCTCGATGGAGATCTGGATCTTGATTTAATAATAAGCGGTTTTAACGGACTTTTATTTTATGATAATATCGGCGATCAGAATTCACCATTTCTTAATATTGTTGATACCGTAACATTCTCCCCGGTTAACGAATTAATCGGTTCGGACGGTAAACCGGCATTTGCCGACCTTGACGGAGACGGAGATTATGATCTGATTGTCGGCACAGGGGAATCTTTTATCGGGGGGCCGGAGGCCGGGCTCCTTATGGGATTTAGAAATATCGGCGATGCAAACTTACCCGTGTTTGTTCGGGATGATGAATTAGTCGCCGGTCTTCCCGATGTTGGGCTAAATGCTTTCCCCGCATTAGGCGATCTTGATGACGACGGCGATTTTGATTTGCTCGTTGGAAGAGATGCAAGTAATCTCAGGTATTTCCGAAATGACGGCGATTCGTCAACTCCTTCATGGACAGCTTTCAACTCTCCTTTTTCGGGAATTGCATCAAACACATATTGGAATTCTCCAACATTAATCGATTTAGATAATGACGGCGACTTGGATTTATGCTACGGTAATACAGATGGACGTTTATTCTATTATGAAAATACCGGCGATGCTGTTTCTCCTTCATTTCAATCACGCCCGGACTATTTTTCAATTGTAAAAACTGAAGGTAATGGCGCTACTGTTTCGCTGGCTGATTATGACGGTGATGGCGACAATGATCTGATTAGCGGTAACTGGCTTGGAGATTTGCTATACTTCGAGAATACTGGAGATAATACTTCGGCTGCATTTGTCAGTAAGAGCGCTTCATTTACAAATATTTCATTACCAAGTATCTACAGCACTCCTCGTTTTGTGGATGTGAATAATGATAATGACGTAGATATCGTATCAGGACTGCTCGACGGAAAACTTTACTGTTACATCAACAATAACGGGACTTACCAGTTTAATGGTTCAATTTACTCCGGGATAGATTTGTATGGATCGAGTAATCCCGCTTTTGCTGATCTTGATGCCGATGGTGATATTGATGTGCTCGTTGGATCGGATGATAACGGAAGTATCGGATTCTATGAAAATGACGGCGATAATAATTTTACTTTGAATAACAGTTTTATAAGTGACATTACTTTTAATAATTATTCGCAGCCGACTCTATCGGATTTAGATAATGATGGAGACTTCGATTTGATAATTGGAAGAGGGTCAGGGAAAATTGATTATTATCAAAATGACGGAACACCTGAAGAACCTGTCTGGACGATGAATGGAGATTTGTTTGATGGAATAGAAGTAAAACAAAATGCTTATACGGACTTTGCCGATATGGATAACGACGGCAAAAAGGATTTGATAATCGGTGAGTATGACGGAAACTTTACTTACTATAAAAACCTAATGAACATCACTTCTGTAGAGGATGAGAGAAGCCAAACCGCGAGTGAATTCCATTTACATCAGAATTATCCGAATCCGTTTAATCCTGCCACCACCATTCAGTATAGCATTCCAGTGGCAGTCCCGAGCTCCGTCGAACGGCAACATGTATCCTTAATAATCTACGACATCCTCGGAAACGAAGTAGCTACATTAGTAAATAAGCGTCAAAAGCCGGGAAGGTACAAGGTTACATTTGACGCAGCAAATTTATCTTCCGGTTTATATCTGTATAAATTAATTTCCGGCAACTTTTCAGTAAGTAAAAAAATGATCCTGTTGAAATAATACTATCTGAATTATTCCTTCTCTTTTATCTGTAAGAAGATGAATAGGGTGTTAGTGGGATTGTTGAATAAAAAAGCTGGCAATTGACGGTTTGACTCGCTGGTTATATTTAGCCCTGTCATTGTATAACCTTCTTAAGTGCCTCAATGTCTGAATCAATAGTTTCCAAATAACTATCTAGCCGATTAAAATCAATTACATCGATTAAGAAATATTTATTTCTACTATTACCAGAAGTATCAATGTATGCATAGTTTACTTCTAATTGAAAATTGTCCGAAATTTTTTGAGGTGTGGCCTGATCGTTCATGTCTATACGATAAAAATCATCAAAATCATTAAATACTATAACGGGGAGGGAAAGCAATTCTAGTAGATTGTCGAATCTTTTATTTGTAGATCGAATAATTGACCGTTTAGTTCTCATATAGACAATTGAATGAAGGCATTGGTTTAACGCCTTATAAATAGGGTCATACTCAAGGTTTGGTTTGTTATTACTTTTATAAAGTTTCGCGACCATTTCATTTTTCATTAAGTAGCTATGCTCATTAATAAAAACATTATTTTCTCTAAATGAAGTGTGTTGCAAAAGCCAATGTTTTGTAGCTTCTATGTCTTTTTTATCAAACCAAAAGACCACACCCTGTTTAATGTATTTGCATTCAATAAATAGTTTTACATTTAGAGTACCATATATATCCAGCATATGATCACTAAATTTATATGCCTTCTCAACTAATAAATCAATTTCTCTTGGCTTATTGTTCACCGCGTCCATGTAATATGGACTAACAAGTGTTTCCCAGCCTTTTGACCTAAATTCATTTAATACACGGCAATGAAAATTATTACCACTTTGGTTAATAATTGATTCTACTTCTTTTGGGATATTCATTTTTATTTGTCCAATGTATAAAAATAACTATTAATTAAACTATATAGCAGCGTTCAAATTAGGTTGTTGGAGCTGTAAATTTAACATCCATCTATATCTATATATCTAATGGCATTACTTTAAAATAGCCGCCCTTCCCTCATTTGATTTACGATTGCTTTAACCTAATTCTCCGAAGTTCATAAAACAAAGGAGGGCATTCTGCTTGATACGCTTGTTGAACAATTCGTTAGAATATTCTAATTGAGCAACATTCCATTCGCGCCATATTAGTAATCCTACATTGTGGGCACTCCCCACGTGCAGCAAATCCACCAAAGCAACTACCTAATACTGGTTCATAACTTAAGGTCAAGCTTTCTTCATTTAGATTAAGGAATTTCCGTTTTGAAATAGAAATTCGTATTGTCATATATTCAAAAACACTTTCGATAAGTATCCTTAAATCATTCTGATGGGTATTTGATGTGATTGAATTCGCAATGATATTTAAAATACTTCCCTTTAAATCAGAAAAAATTTCCTCATTTCGTAAATAGACAGTACTTATGCTATCATTAAATATTTCTGAATCTCGAACTATTGGATTAAAATTTGATTTTAACATGTCGGCATTAATATCAATAAGACAATCTGAAATAAAAATCAATTGAGCAATTTGTCCAAACAACATTTCATATGTCTCTCTAAGTTCGTTACTAATAGAAAAATCATCTGCAATGTAGTTAAAGCTTATTTCACCGAATTTCTTAGAAGTATGCAATAGATTTTCTGTCTTTTGTGTTTTTTCATCAACTAATAGGAATTCATTATATGCACTTATTAACTCATTGCTTAGATTTGGAATATTTTTTTCAAGATGTAATCTGATTGGTTTGAAAAGAATTGAGTTATCTTTTTCCATGTCAAATAATTTTAATGCTGAAAGGACGACACAGACATCAGCTGCTTTGTTCACCGCTTTATGAGAAACAATATTTTTTTTAGTAAGTAATAGATGGGAAGGACAATTTGTTTTTTTGATATCCCCATTTATATAATCTGAAATAGAATATAATAAAAAACTTACTAGATTATTGGTAAGTATTGTTTTAGTAATTCCATAATTAACTTTTAGTGAATGACAAATTGAACAGTATATCTTTTGATAATCCTGCATACTCGCTTCAGAAATAGATTTTAATCTAAACCTAAAATTTCCAATCATTTGTTCCTCCTTAGAATTTTAAACCATTACTTATGCTGCAAACCAGCGTTCAAATTTGGATGTTAGATCTGCAAATTTAACGTCCATCACAATCTTTCTGCTTTACTAACGGTGTTGCTTACATTACGCCCTCCGTAATTGCCTTTTAACGTCGGGTTGATTTACTTTTTATGTGTAACTTTCGGCTTCAAAGTATCTATTGTGCTTTTATTAGCTTCATTATCCTCAATACTTTTGTCATTGCTATGGTTTATGTTAATATTTTCGACTTTACTGGGATCTTTAGACTCATCATTAATTGAGTTTATTAACATGAATGAAGGTGGTAAAAGAAGAGCAATTAAAACTGTTACGATAAAGCTGAATTTGAAATACCAATGTGAAAAGCGTAGATAGGTTGCTTTAACATTATTAAGATAAGAGTTGTATTCACTCATAAAATATTTTTCAAGTAATATATTTAGCTTGTAGTTGTCTTGAATGAAAAAGCTATTAATCGTATGATGCGCAAATCCTTGCAATACCGTTACTACATTTCGAGCGTGCAAACCAGCGGTCACAAAATTCAAAATTATTATGAAGAATAAAACCCATACTATTATATTAAAATATAAAGGCAAATAGTCATATTGAGAGCTTCCAATAGATATAGCCGCCAGCAACAGAGAGACTGCTATACCGGTTTGTCCAATCAGTGAATGTGCTTTGTTTTCAATTGTCTTTTTCCGATCCTCTTCTTCTTCATACTTGCTATTGATGAAATCATTTAGTTGTTTGATTTTTTCATTATCATTGGTAGCCAACACTTCGACAACTTTCGATTCGTATTCTAATTTAATATCAACTATTTTTATATTTTCGCGACCCATCAGCTTTACGTTAGCAGGGGGGGAAAAGCCCCAGAATATTACTAGAAAGTATTCCCACCATTTATCAAAAATTTCAAAATTCATTCAGCTAGTTCCATAGCAAATTTATTAATGAGTCGATTAATTTATCTCCATTAGCTATTTCTAACCAAGCAAACTGACCATTAGGATTATTTTCAATAAAATACCAATTTTCATTTTTGTCAACAACAAAATCCATCGCACTATATTTAAGATTAAAAAGTGACATGAATTTCAGAATGTTTGTATTAATATGATGAGGAAGTTTTATTAGTTCATATGTTATTTCATTTGGTTTTAAAACTCTCCAATCTATTCCTATAATATTATTTTTAGGTAAAATTTTATGTCCAAATACTTTTTCGCCAAATACACTTACTCTTACATCAAATCCTTTATTTACTTTTTCTTGTAATATGAATGGGCTGTAGTTTATAGATTTGTTTAATAATTGATAATTGTTGTTTTCTAGATCGGTTGTAAAAATAGCATACTCATCATTGTACCCAAATCCACCATGACTAATTGGCTTGGCTATTACTTTTCCATTAAAATGATGTATAAATTCTTTTACTGAATCAGTTTTATTAGTAATGAGAGTTTTTGGTATACGCATCATGCATTCAGAAGCACATTTTAATTGTACTGCCTTCCTTTCAGCCAAATACAAGTCAAATGGATTGTTAACCCATAGCTTATTACTAAAAACTGACCATAAATTTAAGAGAAAAGAATTTGATTCCCTCGTTGCGAACTCGAATTCCTCTTTATCCATTGAAATATTTTGATACTGAGGTAATTTTGGCCTTCGATACCAAACACTCTTTATTTCACTCTCGTTTAGTTCTCCTTTACTCGTAATAATTGAAGAATTATAATCAGTAGTATCTAATTTTATTTCACCAAAAATATTTTGTGGAAAATCTTCAGTATTGAATCTTATGAATGAGATTTCACGTTCATACAATCTTTTTATAACTAAGTCGGTAGTAATATCACTTTTGTTGGATAAAATAAGAATATACTTTTTCTTCATATCAATAATCTTGATCTGAACCTTCGTTTATTGATTTTGTTAAAGTCTGAGTAGCCATATATTCGGAATAAAAATTCTCTTCAATTTCATCAGGTTGCTCTATTTTAATATCCGAATTAGTTTTTGTTTGAAGATATAATTTATACATTTTCCCAAAATCAAAATCATTAGCTACCTCGTCTGGCTGTTCAACTTTAACTCGAGTATTTGTCACTGCCATTAGTTCCATGTTTCCTTTTGATTGCAAAATATTATAGTCAAGATCTCTGTCATACTTCAATTCTATTGAATTAGCTACACCATCATAAGTTCTTTCTTTCTTAAACTGAGCGAGGAAAGGAATATTATTCATATTGTCTCCAATTTATTTGTTATCCCTAACTATTTATTAAACAGCATTGTAGCAATTATCTATAAAATGGCTCAAATTATTAATGGGATATTTGGGAAGAGTTAATAAACCTGATCCATACATTTAGTGTTGTGCCCTCTGAAAGATTTAATTTGTTAAACTATTGAAAGCAAAATAAGAGTTGGTTGTGTTAATAGCAATGAATTCTATTCATTAGTGTTTCAAGACTGCTGGTATAATTGTTTCTCAACTTTGTACGGATAAACGAGTAAAAATTTTACATCGATTTTTAATCTGCGAAAATCCTCCATCGGCTGACGGATCTGCGTTATCAGCGCAAGCCCGGTGAAGTATTGTTTTTTATACGTAGTCGGGTGCTATTAAAGAAGCCCGCTTAAGTCGTAACGAATTACTCACAACACTTACGGAACTAAAAGCCATAGCAAGTGCTGCTACCATTGGATTAAGCAAACCGAATGCAGCAAGTGGTATTCCGATGGTATTATAAATAAACGCCCAGAATAAATTCTGTTTTATTGTACGGATAGTTTTATGTGATAAATTTATTGCTCTTTCTACTCCTGCGAGATCACCTTTTACTAGTGTTATACCGGCTGTTTCCATAGCGACATCAGTCCCGGTACTAATCGCGATCCCGATATCGGCCTGTGCTAAAGCAGGTGCGTCGTTAATTCCGTCGCCAACCATTGCTACGACTTCACCTTTATCCTGGAAATATTTTACTTTATTTACTTTGTCATCGGGCATTACATCGGCAATATAGTCTTCAATGCCGGCTTGCCCGGCGATTGCTTCGGCGGTTTTCCGGTTGTCGCCCGTAAGCATTGTTACTTTTATACCGAAGTCTTTTAATCGTTGTATGGCATCTTTCGATGACTTTTTAATCGGATCGGCTATTGCAATCAAGCCGATAAACTTACCATTTGATGCGGCATATATAACAGTTTTACCTTCATCGCTTAACTTGTCGTATATCTCGTTTGCATTGTCAATTTCTACGGAGTATTCTTTCATCAGCTTTTTATTACCGACTGCCACCATATCCCCGTCAACAATCCCCGTGAGTCCTATTCCCGTTATGCTGTTAAACGTCTCTACATCTTTTACATCTAAACGTTTCTCCTTTACATGCTCAACAATTGCCTGGGCAAGCGGATGTTCGGATTTATTCTCAACTGACGCTACAAGTTCCAGTAACTTCCTTTCATTAAATTCATTAGTTACTACATCGGTTACAGAAGGCTTGCCTTCGGTTATTGTGCCGGTTTTATCAAACACAACGCGCGTAACTTTGTTTGCTGCTTCAAGACTTTCTCCGTTCTTAACCAACACTCCGTGCTTCGCGCCTAATCCCGTTCCAACCATTATTGCCGTTGGTGTTGCAAGTCCAAGTGCACAAGGACATGCGATAATCAACACTGCAACAAAATGAATCAATGCATTACTGAATCCAAGCTCCGGTGCAATGATCATCCATGCAGCAAGTGTAATAATAGAAATTATTATCACGGCAGGTACAAATACCGACGCAACTTTATCGGCAAGTTTCTGAATGGGCGCTTTCGATCCCTGTGCGTCTTCAACCATCTGAATTATCTGCCCGAGCACCGACTTTTCATTCAGCGCGGTAATCCTGAAATTGAATGAACCGGTTTTGTTAATTGTACCGCCGATAACTTTATCATTGGCAACTTTACCAACTGGTAAACTCTCGCCTGTTAACATTGACTCGTCCACTGTTGATGAGCCGGATTCAATCACACCATCTGCGGGAATTTTTTCGCCGGGTCGAACAATTACGATTTGATTGATTTGTAAATCTTCAATCTTTACTTCAACTTCTTTTCCGTTTTCGATCACCCGTGCTGTTTTAGGACGCAAGCCAATCAGCTCTTTTATAGCCCCGCTCGTTTTACGTTTGGCACGATGTTCAAGCAATCTTCCGAAAAGTATAAGCGTAATTATTACACCGGCTGTTTCGTAATAAACATGCGGTGTTTGACCGGCGGTGGTAATCAGTTCAGGATATAATGTGCTTATAACACTGTACCCGTAGGCGGCTCCTGTTCCGATTGCTATTAGAGTATTCATCTCGGCGGAAAAATGTTTTAAGTTATTCCACGCTATCGCAAAAATTCTGCGTGCAGAAATAAACATGACGGGTGTTGTAAGAATAAGGAGCAGTTTGTGTGTCTGTGAAACTTCGAGCCGCCATGCATCACGAAACCACGTAAAATCCCATAACATACTTATCACAAAAACAGGCAGCGTAAAAATTAGCGCTACAATAAAATCTTTCTTAATCTGTACATAATTCTCATCTCTCTCATCCCTTTTGACTTCTGCCTCCTGAGTTCTGAGTTCTGAGTTCTGAATTCTGAGTTTATACCCATACTCCTCAACTACATTTCCAATTTCTTCAAGATTCACATTGTCCTGAGTAGTTTCAAACGCTACTTTTTCCGAAGCAAGATTAACAGCAACGTTCTCAACCCCGTCAAATTTGTTTATAATCTTTTCCACTCTCGCGACACATGCCGCGCATGTCATTCCTTCAACCGGGATGTTGTATTTGGGCAAAATAGGTTCTCAATTATTTACGGATTCGAATATAACTATTGAAGTGCATAATGGGAACTGCATCACATTCTAATAAAAAAATGCAATAGAACAAGTAGTGCATTACTTTGAGTAATGAGATGCGTAGCTATCCAATAAATTGCGAATAATTCTCTGGTATTGACTACCGTGTTTTTTTGCTAAGTCTTTAAAATAATCTAAACTATTCTTGTTGAGATTCAGTGTTACTTTTACAGTATCTTCTTTAAAGACAAGTTCTTCGGGCTTAGGAAGAAAGTCCTTAACAATTTTTACTTTCCCGATTTTTTCATCAGTGTATTTTGTTTTCTTTTTCATAAATTCTTTTTCCTTTCCGCCAGTAACCGGCTCCGAAAATTCTAATTTTATTCTTTCGATATGTAAATCGAACCGTTATAATCTCATTATCAACTTTCCCAAAGCAATAATATCTTGGTTCGGTATCACTATGTTCAATGTCTTCAGCTATAATTCTTTTGGGATCTGCAAATGCATATTGTGCTATTTCAAAAGACAAATCATGTTTTTTAATATTGATTTCGTTCTTTTCTGTATCCCATTCAAAGTTTGACTTTGACAACAACCGCCTCATTTAGCCATATAAAAGTAAGTATATAAATATGGTAAAACAACCGTTCATTTCCATATTTGCATTTTTTAATAACATAACGTTATTCCACCGACCAATATCTCGCACTGGTGAAGCGAGTTTTTCGTTAACGCCATATTCAAAATAAAAATTTCTCATTCTCAATAAATTAGCGAATGAAAATCCTTGAATTCCCGGGAATTCATTTTGAAGATCAACAGAAAGTCATTCGACGACTGATTTTTTTATCTCTTGGGGAAGTTTAAAGGCGCAGATCAAAGCCTCGTAATGATGTATACAAATTATATACATTCGTTATAGTTTCGTGATACTTTTATATTATTATTCATTTGTTCCAAAAGAAAACGTAATAACTGACGTCTTTCTGACAACTATCTAATTATTACAAGAAAATTTTGGAAAAATTGAATTTTCCACAAACTTTAATCGTTAAGCGGATATCACATCTTAAACGGTATTAAAATGATCAAACACAGGTATAAAATTTTTTCTTTCGTTTTTCTATTTATAGTGAATTCTGCATTTAGCCAGGACAATATCAACTTCAGCTCAAAACTCCTTTCCGGAGAAAAAATTGAATTTTCGGAGATTACTTCCGAAGGAGTTACACTCGTTAATTTTTGGGCATTATGGTGCAAACCCTGTCGTGTTGAAATGAAAGCATTAAAAAAATTACATGATAAATACTCAGATCAGGGACTCAATATTCTAGGAATCAACCAGGATACCCCGCGAAGTGTCAATAAGGTTGAATCATTTATTAAATCCCAAAATGTAAAATACGATATCGTGTTAGACCCGAATAAAGAACTATTCGAAATGTTTAATGGGCAGGCTGTTCCTTACACATTGCTTTATGATAAATCGGGCACAGTGGTTTACAAAGCCACGGGATATTTACCCGGAGATGAAATAAAGCTCGAAGAAAAAATTAAAGAAACTCTGGGTGCTGCTGAATGAAAAAATTTTATACTATACTAATCACGGGCATGATCTTCATATCTATCAGTTCCAGCGCTCAAATAAGAACATCAATATCAAATATACTTCGTTATGGAAATGGTGATCAGACGCTCGGTGATATTTCAAATAAATTGATTTACCGTGAAAATCTGACAGACGTGAAATTAAGATTCCCGGAAAATGTTACAGTCGGTTTCAGATTACTTTATGATGATCCCCCTGAAGTTGGGCAATCCTTTAAAGGACTTAGCAGACGTTTTGTTGAATATAATAAAAACGATGTGTTCTTGCGTGCAGGTAACTTTTCTGAGCTTTACAGCAGAGGACTGGCATTAAATTTATTTGAGAACCGCGGTCTTGCATACGATACGTGGGCAGACGGACTAAAAGCATCTTATGAGCGCGACGGATTAAAAGCATCACTGCTTTACGGATCAATTGAGTTTGCAGATTCAATTAATTTTTGGCGAACTGAAAATTATACGTTAACCGGTGGGAATGTTGAATACAGGTTGAATGATAATTTAGCCTTGGGCGCCTCGTATATTGATGCAGTCGGTAATATTCCATTGCAGGGAATTAACTATGACTTACGGGCTGAGATTCCCGAATTCTACTTCACCTTGGATGTTAGCGATTTTAAGTTTCATTTTAACTGGGCTCAGAAATGGACTGACATAAAAGATGTAGAAACTTCGGTCGGCAATGCGATTTATTCTTCGTTAAGTTATAATACTTCCGGCTTCGGAGTAATCGTGGATTACAAAAATTACAGGTTTGATGAACGTGATCCGTTTGAGCGAAACGACTTCACGCGACCATCGCGCATGCTGCCGTTTCAGAATCCGCCCATCGTTATGAAGGAGCACAGCTATATACTACTTTCGCGATCAATACATGAAATAGATTTTAACGACGAGGTAGGATTCCAGGTTGAGATGTATTATTCATTGACTGATGAGACCTACATCAATTTAAACGGAAGCCTTGCAAGCAGGCATGATTTTTATAATTATAACCAGGCAGCATTTGTTTTTAATAAGGAGGAGAGATCATCAAATTTTTTACCTTCCACGGATGACGAGTATTCGCCCTTCTGGGAATACCTGCTTGATGTTGAACACTCTTTCAACTGGAATACTACTGTTAACATTGGTTTTGCAAGGCGCTCGAAAGTATTATACAACGATTTTACCGGCATTGCGGGCAGTCATAAAATCAGCTCTACAGTAATTCCGACGCAGGCGCAGCATACATTCAGTCAAAATTTTGCCGCCCAGTTGCAATACGAGTTTGAAGCTGTTAATGATAATTTTAATACGAGTCAGCCCGAATACAATAACCATTTTGTTTCGGTAATAGGCAACTTCTATTCGCTGTTTAACTTAAATCTCCGTTACGAAGCAACAACAAATGATTTCGACTTATCGGGCAACAATGACTGGTTTACTGTTGAAGCCGGTTACAGGCTTGGTTATTCGCACAATATTCAAATATCCTATGGAAGAGAACGCGGCGGACAAACATGCTCAAACGGTGTTTGCAGATATGTGCTTCCTTTCGAAGGATTTAAAATGACAATTTTAAGCAACATTTAATACGATAGAAGTTTTTATAAATATGAGGGGTAACAAAATGAAAAAATTAATAGCATTTCTACTTTTAATAAATTCTGTTTATTTCGCTCAAACTTTTGAACGAAATCTTCTCGTGGAAGTATTTACAAATTCCCATTGTGGTCTTTGTCCCGGAACTCACGGAACTCTGGATTCATATTTAGCAACCGGCGACAATGCTGACAGAGTTAATATAATATATTATCACATGTCGTTTCCGTATTCCGATGATCCGCTTCACCAGGCGAATCCAACTGATGCATCAGCACGCAACCAATATTATGGTCCCTTCAGCAGCACTCCCAGATCATTCTTCGACGGACAATCTCAATCTAATAGTTATAGTCAATGGCCAAACACAATAAACGGAAAAGTTTCCATGATGACTTCTGTAAACATTGTGTTAGGTGGCTCGAAGGAAAACGACGAGGTGCAATTGAATGCCGATGTTACTTTTGGAAGTGGAGTTAATTACGGTGAAACAACATTACACATTATTGCGATTGAAGACGTAATGTACCAGGGAAGAAATGGAATCAGCAACCACAAAAACGTTATGCGCAAGATGCTCGCGGGAACAACCGGTGAATCCATTCAAACAAGCGGAACGCAATCAATTAGCAGAAATTACACTTTGAACAGTGAGTGGGACACGGAGAATTTAAGCTTCCTCGTTTTTGTGCAGAATGTTTCTACAAAAGAGGTATTCCAATCAGCAATTATAGATTATTCAGAACTGGTGATTACATCTGTTTCGGATGAAAATAATTCCGAAGAGCTGCCCGTTCAATTTGAATTAGCTCAGAATTATCCCAACCCGTTTAATCCATCGACGACAATTCAATATTCAATCCCAGTCGTCGATGTACTGAGCGGAGTCGAAGTGCAAAACGTAACACTAAATATCTATGATATTCTCGGGAATGTTGTGGCAACATTAGTCGATGGTAACCAAGCAACCGGCGAATACTCGGTAAACTTTAACGGCAATGATTTAAGTAGCGGTATATATTTATACAAACTTACATACGGGTCACAAACCTTAACCCGAAAGATGATGTTGGTGAAGTAATTATTGTGGAGGTCACAAATTGTGACCTCCAATTAAAACAATCACCACTCTAGCAACCATTTTGTGCAAACTTTAAAGTTGGTTTACCTATCAAAAGAGAAATTGTTGACTTCGAATTTGATCTCACGAAGAGTTTAAGTAAAGAGAAACGGAGGAATAGTTAATATTTTATTCGATTTTCGTAAGTTGCATTTAAGACATAGGATTCTAACATTTTGGGAAGTTAGACTCGTACCACCCTTTGAAAATGGCAAATCATGATCATAGTGCAAGTTTTGTTTGGCTCCACAAATTATACAATGCCCCTCATCTCTTTTCCAAACTTCAATTTTAACCTGTGTAGGAATTATACGATTAAATGGAATCAATTTTTCTTTTTTCAAAGTTTTTATCTCTACAGGTTGTAAATAGAATTTAAATACTCCTCTTCCACTGTTTCGTTCAATTTTAGCATCGATTAAATTGTAGAATCCCTTGTAACACCATATCCCATTTTGGATTTTTTCATATACTTTTACTCTATGAGGATGTTGAGTAAGTTTTAGCTTATAAGCTTGAGCAGCGGTGAAAAATTTTCCATTTTCGGTAAGCGAACCTTTTGGGGTTGTAAGAGGTTGATCAACTTCTTTGGGCGAATTAGATAAGTTCCTTGGAGAATCATGCCCTTCATATATTAGTGTATTAGTCTTCCGGTCAATCTTATCGGAATATGGTGCTCCCTTTCTCACAGACATTAGCAAAATGGAGTAATTTGGTTTTACATTGAAGTTCATTCCTTTCTGCAAATTAATACCTTCTGCATTGGTAAGTTGAGTATAAGAGATTATATCATCAAGTTGAAAATTGGAACTGTTCCTTTATACCATCTAAATTGCCAATTAATGTTTAATTTATAACTATAAACTTAATTATTTTATTTAACTCCATCCTTATATTTACACCTAAGAACGCGAAGAACTCACAATAGAGGTTGTATATGATTTCCCTTTGTGAAACTTTGCGTCCTCCGTGCCTTTGTTGTAATCTCTATTTGTTTTATCTTTACATATCAATTTGGAGTTTTTATTAATCTCTTTATGAACACATCAATAATTGCCGCCTGCTAGGTTACGACTTTCTCAAGTTGATAACTGCATGATCGTTGTTTTCAATTAATTGAATTCGGCGCTTTACCTATTTAAAAAAATCCATTAAAATTAAGACGGTGATTAAAATGTATAAATTATCTTCACTTGGCTGGAATAGCTATTATCAAAACATGTTTCGAGAATTCGAAAACTCTTCACTTGTACCTGCTCGTGTAGTGGTCGAGAACAAAAATAATTATGTAATCTTTTCAGAAGTTGGCGAGCTGATGGGTGAACTATCGGGTAAGCTGATGTTTAGTTCCGAGTCTCAATCCGATTTGCCAAAAGTTGGTGATTGGGTGCTTGTCAATTACTTCGACGAACATTCTCCCGCAATCATTCAGGAAGTATTACCAAGACAGACTAAGCTCTCCCGCAAGGTAACCGGCGCTAAAACCGACGAACAAATCATTGCATCGAACATTGATACCATATTTATTGTTCAGGCGCTTGATGAAACGTTTAACATTAATCGCGTACAGCGTTCGCTTGTCTTAGTGAATAATAGCGGCGCGAAAGCGATTGTTGTTTTAAGCAAATCCGACTTATGCAACGACATCGAAGATAAGCTCGTCAAACTACGGGAACGAGTTGGCGATGTTCAGACAATATCATTAAGCAATGTTAATAAGAATGGTATTGATGATATTCTTACATTGCTTGAGCCGGGTAAAACGTATTCGTTAATAGGCCCATCCGGTGTGGGGAAATCAACACTCATAAATTCAATTTTTGGCGACGAACTACTCGATACAAAAGCTGTGCGGGAAGGCGACAGTAAAGGGCGTCACACAACTACGCGACGTGAATTAGTAATACTTCCCAATGGATCATTGATAATCGATACACCGGGAATGCGCGAGTTGCAGCTATGGTCTGACGAAGAGAGTTTGAATAGTGTATTCCCTGAAATTGATGAGCTTGCCGTGCACTGTAAATACGATGATTGTACTCATTCTCATGAAACAGGATGTGCTGTGATTAAAGCAATTGAAGAAGGAGAACTGTCAAAAGAAAATTATGACAATTATCTCAAAATGCTGAAAGAAGTCAAGTATCTCGAAACACGAATTGATGAAGGGAAACAATACGATACTAAGAATAGATGGAAAGCGGTTAAGAAAGAGATGAAAAATTTCTACAAGAAGAATCATAAGTATAAGAAAGGATAACTATTAAATATTGTGTCACATTAAGCTGGTCGGAGTGCGACACAATAACGTTCGTCGGCCTTCGACAGGCTCAGGCTGACTTTGTTTGGTCAAAATTAATTTGTAGAAATGTAATAAGATAAATTTATTTACTAAATAAATAAGTCATGCTGAGCTCGTCGAAGCATGACATGCTATTAATTATTTGCGATTTCAGTTTAACTAACTTAGTTTATTTTAGAAATTCAGCTCTTTTTATCAAATTAATAATAAAACCATTATTATAAATGCAGTATATAAAATTATGAATTATAGAACTTTACTATTCATTACTGTCATTTCAATTATATTTTCAATTAGTTTACCGGCATTAAAACTTACAGAAGTGAAGAAATATAACCCTGGTCCTCAAATCCAAGTATCATGGCAAGATTCAGTAATTGCAAATAATGACTTAATTCCTGATAGCTCTAATAGTACTCACTTCGGAACAGTTTATTTAACTGCAGGAAATATCAACACCAGATTCAGTATAAAAAATAATGGCTCAGACACATTGTTTTTAGATGGAGATCCGATCGTAAAGTTCGAGGGCCCTCATGCTTCAGACTTTAATTACTCCACTGTATTTGATGAACGTAGAGTTGTTCCACCAGGAACTGGTTCTAGTTTTTATGTAGCATTTGACCCAGTCGGCGTCGGAGAACGTATAGCATATGTAGTTATAGAAAATAATGACCCTGATAATAATCCTTATACTTTTGCAATTGGCGGTAACTCAATTAAACCTTTTGAAGATAGTACAGGAATATTCGTAGGGCTTTCTTCACAAATTCAGGCAGTAGGTTCTGATGGAAGCTATGTGGGCTCTGCTTCAACAGATTGGGGAGATTTCGATAATGATGGTGATTTAGATTTGGCACTCTGCGGATATGCTAATACTTCTCCTCATAATAAAACTAAAGTCTATAAAAATTTAGGAAATAATCAGTTTTTTGATATAGAATCAGAACTAATACAGGTAGGTAGAGGAAATGTTGAATGGATTGACTACGATAATGATAATGATTTGGATTTAATTGTAACAGGGTCGGGTTCCCATAATAATGAGTTTGGACAAAATGCTATTATTTATGAGAATATTGGGAATGATGAATTTAATGAGGCTGTTGTTCTTGAAGGGGCTTCATTCAGCAATACTTCATGGGGAGATTTTGATAATGATGGTGATCTGGATTTGATAATTACAAGCAATAGTTTTGGAAATTTTTCGTCATTATATAGAAATGATAACAACAACACATTTACAAAATTAAATCAAGAGTATTTGCCTAGTAGTACGATTTATTCGGACTGGATTGATATTGATAATGACATGGATCTTGATTTAATGGTTTCCAAATACTTGGGTGGCAATGATTATTCTACAAAATTATACATCAATCAAGGCAATGAACAATTTATTGATTCAGGCATTCGGTTTCCTGAATTAGCTGGCAACTTTTACAATTTCGGTGATTTCGATAATGATGGTGATCTGGATTTATTAGGATTAAAAAAGAATAGTGACACTACTTTATTTCGCTCGCCATTCATCTATAAAAATTTAGGTGAGAATACTTTTTCAGTAAGTGAATTTAATTTAGAGGGTTACTTCTATGATCCTTTTGAATTAGGTGATTTTAACAATGATGGTGATTTGGACATACTCAGCTTTGGAAACTCTTTAAATTTTAATAGAGTATGTAATATAATCAAAAACGATGGTAACGGTTCATTTTCTATTTTCTCAAATTTAATGGGATTAAGCAGTGCATCTGCTTCATTTGGGGACTATGATAGTGATGGTGATTTAGATTTAATTACTGCTGGAGACTATGATAATAGACCATGGCAATTCATACAATCAAGCATGCAAATATCCCAAGTATATGAAAACAGAATCCAAATAAAAAATACACCTCCAAAATCTCCTACTAATCTGAAATCCGAATTGACTTCAAATACGGTAATACTTAGCTGGGATAAAGCAACGGATAATGAAACTAATCAAAACTCTCTAACTTACAACATATATCTGGGGAGTGAGCCGGGTGCAACTGATGTAGTTTCACCAATGGCAGATATCCAAAGCGGAAAAAGAAAAGTTGTAAAATTTGGTAATGCAATTCTAAACACATCTTGGCAAATAAAAAATCTTGAATATGGAAAAACCTACTATTGGAGTGTACAATCGATAGATAATTCGTTTGAAGGTTCAAAGTTTGCTGAAGAACAAAGTTTCTATCTGGATTTCCCGCCAAAAATTATTGATCTAATATTACCAATCGATGATGATACTCTGGATAATTACAATCTCCAATTTAAGTGGACAAAATTGCACGCGTACTATGGAGATACATTGAATTATAACATAAATATTAATAGTAATGTCAATGACACAACTATAGCAATTAATAATGATTCACAATATTACTTCAATGGTATTAACTGGCTAATTCCGGGAATAGAATATCAATGGTATATTTCAACGAAATACAATAATGAAGAAATTGTGAGTGCGGATACTTTCAAATTTGTTAAAAGAAAGTTAGATACCGGTTTTCTTGCGGATTCAATGCTGGTTTTTATAACTAATACCAAGGATTCAATTTCATATTATGATAACAACAATAATTTATTAATGAAAATATTATGGGAAGATGGAGTTATAGAAAACGAAATTGATACTATTAAGATTGGAATAAAATCTGAGACTGTACTTCCTGTTAATAAGGGTTCACGGAATTATGCATTATCAAAAACCTTTTTAATTGAACCGGGAAACAAGGACATTATAAATTTTGCAAATTTCTTTCGAGTTCGATTGTACTCACATTCCGATTTGTTTGAATTATCTGAAGTGTATACAAACATTGAAGCGATGAAAATAATTGATGAGCAGAGCACATTTTTCAATGAATCAATTTTTATAATAAATGAAGAAGAGAATTGGGTTGAATTTTCTCCTTATCGCATTTCCAAAGGTGGTCAGTATTTTATTGCTGCAAATAGAATTTTATTTGGAAATATTTATAATGATACATATAAACCAATAATCAGTGGGATTGTTTTAGTTCCTAAAAACAAAACCGCAACTCTAAATGCCGGAATTAATTGGATTTCGGATGCTTATTCTGAAATTACCATTAACGGAAAGCTGATTTGTAAAGGCAATGAGAATAATCCTGTTAATCTTGATAATACAAGAATCTATGTGAGGGGAGATTCGAATTCAGCAATTAACAAGACTGAAAAACTAAACTGTAATTGGTTAATAGGTGACTTGGTAAGTATCAATAATGCCCTAGCTAGTATTGATAATAGTCAATTGGGGTATATTAGTGTTTGGGATAACTCTGAAGTAAAATTTCTTAATAGCAGAATAAGGGAATCTTTTATTTATAATTCTAGTATACTATTTAA
>JANQLA010000281.1 GCA_028280855.1 Melioribacteraceae bacterium | reverse complement strand
ATAAATCGTGCGGTTAACACCGGCTTTTCCGGTGGTGAAAAAAAACGTAATGAAATTTTACAGTTACTAATGCTAAACCCAAAGCTGGCTTTGTTGGATGAAACGGATTCCGGTTTGGATATTGACGCTATGAAGATTGTTTCTGCAGGCGTAAACGCTTTCAGGGCAGACGATAAAGCGGTTATAGTTGTAACACACTACCAACGACTGCTTAATTATATTGTTCCCGATTTTGTTCACGTATTGTTTAACGGTAAAATTGTAAAATCCGGGACAAAGGAATTAGCGTTTGAATTGGAAGAAAAAGGTTACGACTGGATTATCAAAGAGGAACTTGAAGAAGCTTCGGCTTAAAGGAGAAGGTAATTATGGCTGTTAAAAAAGAATTTGAATCTGCTAAAAACTGGTATTTGCAGAGTTTTCCGGATTTTGCAAATAAACTAAACGGGCAAAAGGAAACCTTTTATAACGAATTGCGAAACGATGCAATTGAAAAACTAAGGGAAATGGACTTTCCAACACTTAAAAATGAAGAATGGAAATACACCAATGTTTCTCCGATTCTGAAGAATAATTTTATTCCTGCCAACAATCTTAACAAAATCGAACTTACCGTGGAGGACATAAAAAGTAAGCTGTTCGGTGATTTCGATTATCATTTGATGGTATTTGTTAACGGCATTTATGATGCATCATTATCATCGGTTGGTGAACTGCCCCCTGGAGTAGTCATAGATAGCTTCAACAATGTTGTAAGGAATCAACCTGAGATTATTGAAACATATCTTCGTAATCATTCAAAGGTTATTACTGCTTTCGATACACTTAACACTGCTTTCACTGTTGACGGTGCTGTTGTTATTGTGCCGGATGGAAAAGTTGTGGATAAACCATTACAGGTATTGTACTTAAACGGAAGAGACGATGAAATGGTATTGAGCGCCCCCAGGAATTTAATTATTGCGGGCAAAAATTCTCAAGTGTCCATCATCGCAAATTATGAAGCGCAGTCGGACAATCCGTACTTCTCGAATATTACTACCGAAGTATTAGCCGAAGAAAACGCTATTGTAGATTTATACAAAATTCAGAATGAGTCGAATAACGCGTTTCATATTGAGCGAGTTGAAGCGCATCAGAGCAAGCAGAGCGTGTTCAGTCATTATAATATTTCATTCGGTGGAAAGCTTGTGCGAAATGATATCAATTCGGAAATGAATGGTGAGTGTATCGAGACTAACTATTTCGGGTTATACCTGGGCAGCGAAGATCAGCATATAGATAATCATACACTTGTCGATCACGCAAAACCAAACTGCGAAAGCAATGAGCTTTACAAAGGAATCCTTGACGATAAGTCACGCGGTGTATTCAACGGCAAGATAATGGTTAGAAAAGACGCACAAAAAACAAACGCTTATCAATCAAATAAAACCGTGCTACTTTCTAAAGAGGCTACAATAGATACAAAGCCCCAGCTTGAAATTTACGCTGACGACGTTAAATGCTCGCACGGCGCTACGATTGGTCATCTTGATGATACTGCATATTTCTATATTCGTTCTCGAGGTGTAACCGCCGAGATTGCTAAGTCTATGTTAATTCGTGCGTTTGCAAACGATGTTATTGAAAAAATTAAAATTGAGCCGTTAAAAGAACAATTAAATCACCTAATTTTTGAACACCTTCACAGGGTTGAAATTTGATGGAAAGCGATATCCAGGCGGATAGCAAAATTAAAACCGAACGAAGCAAGAGAACTTTTAATATCGATGAAATTCGCAACGAGTTTCCGATATTAAAAAGAACAGTAAACGGTAAGCAGTTGGTTTATTTCGACAATGCGGCTACTACTCAAAAGCCGCAATCGGTTATTGATGAAATTGCTCATTACTATACTTTCGAAAATGCCAATATTCACAGGGGCTTACACTTCCTCAGCGAGGTAGCTACGGAATCGTATGAACAGGCTCGACTAAAAGTAAAAGAATATATTAACGCGCTTAGTGTTTCCGAAATTTTATTCGTGCGCGGTGCTACCGAGGCAATAAATCTTTTGGCAAATACAATGTGTCGTGCTGGTATGTTCGGTGAAGATGCCGAAATAATTATTTCGCAGATGGAGCATCATGCTAATATTGTTCCCTGGCAGCTTATGTGTGAACGGAAAGGCGCTCAACTTAAAGTAATTCCCATTGACGACAACGGCGATTTAATAATGGATGAGTACGAAAAACTCATAAGCGAGAAAACAAAACTGGTTTCCGTCGTTCATACGTCAAATTCACTTGGTACGATTAACCCTGTAAAAGAAATAATTGATATAGCTCATAAGAATGGCATACCCGTTCTAATTGACGGCTCACAGGCTGTTCAGCATCAAAAGATAGATGTACAGGAATTGGATTGTGATTATTTCGTATTCTCCGGTCATAAGATGTATGGACCTACCGGTATAGGAGTGCTTTACGGGAAAACGGAAATGCTAGACAAACTACCCCCGTACCAGGGTGGTGGCGACATGATCCGTACCGTTACATTTGAAGAAACAACATTTGATGATCTTCCCAATAAGTTCGAAGCCGGCACGCCTAATATTGCCGGGGGTATCGGACTTGGTAAAGCTATAGATTATATAAGATCGTTTGATATGAACGATATTATTGCTCATGAAAACAAACTGTTGGATTATGCTACGGAACAAGTGCAGAAAATTGACGGGTTGAAAATAATAGGTACTGCGAAAGAGAAGTGCTCTGTTTTATCTTTTGTGCTGGACGGAATTCATCCGTATGATATAGGAACAATAATTGATACTGATGGAATAGCAATTCGAACTGGGCATCACTGCACGCAACCAATTATGCAAAGATACGATCTCCCGGCAACATCACGCGCTTCGTTCAGTTTTTATAATACTACTGAGGAAGTTGATAAGTTTATAGTCGGTTTGAAAAAAGTTATTAGCATGTTTAAATAAATGGAAAATCATTTTGGATAAAGGTTTATTAGAACAAAAGATAGTTAGCGCATTAAAAACAATTTATGACCCTGAAATTCCGGTTGATATTTATGAGTTGGGTTTGATCTATGAAATTAAAATTGACGACGATGCAAATACATATGTGAAAATGACGCTAACTTCTCCTGCGTGCCCGGTAGCCGGAAGCCTGCCGCCGGAGGTAAAGGAAAAAGTTGAAAGTATTGAAGAAGTCAAAGAAGTAGTTGTGGATTTGGTTTGGGATCCCCCGTGGGATAAAGATATGATGACCGAAGAAGCAAAACTTGAGCTAGGTTTTTTATAATACTCAATTGAAAGGATGTAATAATGTTAAATATACAATCAAGACCGCCGATATATGACCCCGAAGCTGTTCAGCCAATGCGCGATGAGCTTGTTTACTGCGGTTTCGAAGAACTAACCACAACTGAAAAAGTTGATGAAGTCGTCGGCGCAAAGAATGACCAAACGGTATTAGTAATGATTAACTCCGTTTGCGGATGCGCTGCAGGTAGTGCCCGTCCCGGTGTTACTGAAGCTGTTCAGCATACAGTTATTCCCGATAGAATTACAACCATTTTTGCCGGGCAGGATAGGGATGCAATTGATCATTTTAGGCAGATTTATATGCCGGATGTTCCGCCTTCATCCCCATCAATGGCTTTGTTGAAGAATGGTGAAGTATTGTACTCAATGCCTCGGATGAACATTGAAGGCAGGTATCCTGATCAAATAGCGGGAGACCTTAGGAATGCATTTGATAAGTTTGCTTCAAAGGAAGGGCCTTCAATCTCGAAAGAAAAATACGATAAGCTTGTTCACGCAAGAGCTTGCGGTTCAAGAATACCTTTGAATGAAGAGTAGCGGTGAAATTAATTTCAGGTTACGATTTTGAGTTAGGCAAAGATTAGAATCAATCAGCAACCTTCTAATACATTGGAGTAAATAACTATAAAAGAACAAAATGAAATTCAGTGCGCAGGAAGAATACGGTGTACGTTGTTTGATTAGAATAGGAAAGTTCTATGACGATGGTGTGGCGCCTACGATTCCGCAGATTAGCGAGGCGGAAAAGTTATCACAGCACAATGTAGCAAAGCTTTTAAGGGTTATGAGGATGGGGGGCATTTTGGAAAGTGAGCGCGGACATTCCGGAGGGTACACACTTTCTATGCCGCCTGAAGAGTTGAAGATGAGTGAAGTTCTGGCAGTGCTGGGTGGCCGCTTGTTCGATGACGATTTCTGCATGAACCATTCCGGCGTTGCTTCGATATGCACACACACTGTCGACTGTTCTGTAAGGTCTTTGTGGAAAGTTATACAGGATGCGGTAGATGGTGTAGTAGGTAAATTGACGTTGCGTGATTTGCTTGGACGTGAGAACGATTTATTCTCGAAACTGAATACGATTCTTCAGGATATTGATTCTATAAATCAAACACAAAATTAGTTTAAGGGAATCTCAATTCCTTCTAGTTTTGCAGATTCTACTATCGGTATATAGTTTTCCCCATAGAATTTATCGAACTCCACTAAGTGTGGCTCAATATTATTCTCGATTCTCACTTTTGAATTCCAGATTTTACCAACTAGATTCTCAAACTCAGTTTGTGAATACTTAGATACAATCATAATATCAATATCGCTTTGGGATGTATAATTTCCTTTAGCAGCACTTCCGAAAAGAATCGCTTTATCAATTTGAATTCCCTTTTGCTTTAATTCTTTCAAATATTTATTTACTATCTCTTTAAGTTCGTTACTAACCATTCAAATAATTCCTTTGTCCTTTTTAGGTAGTCATTCGCTAAATCTGTGTTTGGAAAAGTAGCAGTATCGGGGCCATACCTACCGCCAAGTTGATATTTCATTAGGATTCCAAGCAAGTTACTAAAATTTTTGCTTAGGTTGAGCTCACTTAATGATGCTAATCTAAACAAATCATGTGTCTTTGGTGGATAATCTTCATGATTTTTTATGTAATACGTCTCTAATATTTTTTCTATCGTTAGATGACACCAAAACAAACCTTGCGGAACTTTTTGATAAGAAGTTCAGAACTAAGTAAGTCATCAGATGCTTGTTTTATCTACCTATTTACTTCTTTTTGATTATCTTTCATGCTTAAAAGATAACCTTTTTGTAACTGTTGATCAATGACGTCTTACTATTTCTTTAATGAATTGATTTTGAAGCTTCATCAACTAGGTA
>JANQLA010000261.1 GCA_028280855.1 Melioribacteraceae bacterium | reverse complement strand
ATTTTTAGCCTCCGGAGGTAGATTGGTAGCTACTTCAGCCCAGGTTTTTCCTGTTTTCATGTGTTTGGCTTCCCAGCTTACGCCATAATTAAGCGCTGCTTTTATTTTCCTTTCTATTTTACCGCCTTTAACATTTGGTTCATCATCCCATCGTACTTTATGGAAAGTGAAATACTTTGCGAATAAGTGCATCATTTTGGTTATTGGGAAATACATTAGAAAAAGCGACAGCAAGACTATATGTATTACAAATGCAGTGTCATAGGTTTGACTGATATTCATCATCATTAAGTTTCGCACAAATAACTTGCTTTGCGCGAAAGATGCGTTTGTATAAAGAAATGTAACGGCAACGCTGCCGCCAAGAATCAAAATGAAAAACAGGTTGATGATGTCCATAGGAGTGTTATAGAATTTGTACTTATCGTCCGACAATCTCATTACTATCAAGCCAATACATCCCACCACAGTTAGAGACAGTCCGGCATAACCAAGTACGGCAGGTATCGAAGAAAAGAATAATTGATGCAAACTTGCCGCACTATTCAGTGAAACTATACTTAACACATCAAGCAAAGCAGTTAAAAAAATTATTATTCCCGTCACTATTATTAGGTATAGCCCTATATGGAACGGGAATGAATAAACCCAAAGCTTCCTATTGTGTTTAAAAACTCCTTTCAAAAGTAGTATTTCTTCGAGCATTGCAATTGTTTCCGATACGCGAGATTTCTTTAATTTATTCTCCCACCAGTTAAGTTCTTCATAATAAGAACCGCCGTACTTATTCTTCTCCGGCTCATGCGCTACGGGATAAAGTTCCCACCTCAGATGAAAAGGAGTATTAGAGTATTTTAGAATTCTGGAAATAACTAAGTAGAGAAAGAGTAGTATGGAAGCAAAGCAGAAAACGTATAATACGATCATAGCGAAATTCCAATTTATTTTTTCTTTACGGGATTAATCAACTCCGGTCTTTCTAGTTTCATATACTTTTTAGCTCCGCCAAAATATTTCTGAGAATGTACCAGTTCAAACTCTGCTATAGAGAACTCTTCAACCTCAGTGTAGAACATAGCAGTTGCATCTATATCATACTTATCAATGTAGGTCACCATTTGCTCCGAAAGCGGTAGATTATCTATTCCGGGTGCGGCAATAAATACAACGAAATAAATAACCCCGATATAAACCAGAAGTTTTAAGGAGTTCGTTATATGATTATTTTTCAACTTCGTATTTCCGTGCAATTCATTCCCACTAAAATTTTCTGCATTTCTAAATACTTCCGGTTATTTCTCTGAATATGATATAAAACATTAGATACGCCATAATAAGTGTAAGAATAAGATTAAACGATTGACCGCATATGTAAAGTATTAGCGGCTTACCGCCCTTAAAGTATTTTTTGAGCTCACGGAAATCCGCTGCCAAACCGATACTTACAAATGCTAAACAGAAAAACCAACCTCTCAATATTTTGGTCATTCCCCTTATCGAGCCCTGGTCAATAACAACGTAAGCCATGTCTTTGCCAAGCGCCTGGTAAATAATTGAAAACACAATCGAAGCAGCAATAAAACCAAGCACAAATTTTGGGAAACGGTACCATATTTCCGCAGCCGATATTTTCTGACCTTTTTTCCGGTCAATTTTTGTAACCCAGTAGAGCGCAACGCAAAATGCTATTATCCCTATCAGAACATTCTGGATCATTTTAATTGTTGCCGCAACGTACAACGCCCTGTCGCTTAAAAACGCTCCTGCGGCCGCAACAGCGCCGGTAGCATCAATAGTACCGCCGATCCACGCGCCTCCGAGAATATGGGGTATACCGATTGCGTTAATAATAGCGGGCATCAAAATCATCATTATAGAAGTGAAAATAAGTGACATACCAACTGCTAACGTAAGCTCTTCTTTCTTAGCCCTGCACGCTGCTGCAGTTGCTATTGCTGCGGATACACCACACACCGACATATCGGCGGAAATCGTTATGTTCAAAGTTTTAGAATGAATCTTTACAATCTTTTGACCAAACCAGAATGTAGTTATGAGTACGATAGGTGTTACCACCCAGGCAACAAATATGCCCGGTATGCCGATAGTTAATATCTTGCCGAAAAGAATTTCAGCGCCGAGCAATACTAATCCTGTTTTAATATAAAACTCGGTTTGAACTGCTGGTAAAACCCATTTGGGAGTACCAACCGTATTGCTTATTATAAGTCCAAATGCAATTGCCCATGCTGCATAACCAATCCCGTAGTGTCGCATTGTTGCATTCTGTTCAAATAAAAACGACAGGAGCGCGACAATAAAAACAATTACAAATCCCGCAAAGAATCTTTTAATGGAAAATCCCATTATTCCACGCGCTATTCCAAAAATGAGCGCTAATACTGTCATCAACAAAATGTAGTTTGGAATTTTATTGTAGGGTTTTATCTCCGACTTTGATTTAATTTTATTAAAAGCGTTTAGTTTAGCTCTCCACACTTTTATTGCATCGATTGCATTCTGATTAAGGTGCGTATTCTTAAAGTCGGCATTTTCAGCAATACTTTGCGCTTCTTTCGCTTTATCAAGAGAAAGCTGGAACTCCGATTCAGCCTTGTTAAAAGCGTTCTGTTGAGCGGCGATTTTTGACTTAATGACTTCTTCGCTTGCGTAAAAAGCTTCTGTAGGATTATTAGTCCATTTATTGGGTTTACTTGTGTATTGTTTCATTGTTTTCCCAATTTCGGATTTAGAGGCTTTTATGGATTTTTTCTTGTCAAGCGCTTCGTACCACTCAATTGTTTTGAAACCGGCTTTTTCGGATTCGGTTTGTAACGTAATGTTTAAATCGGCGATTTGTTTTTTTACAGTATCATCGCCTTGGGGAAGGAAAAAAATTAGGGATAAAATTAAAAGAAGTAAGCCCAGCCAAATCGCTACGTAGTCTTCACTTTTCCACAAATCACTTAGTTTACTTTCGCCCTTGTCTGAAACAATTTCTTCGTCACCTGTGTGATTTATGCTTTCTTCGCTCATAGGAACAGACAACTATCGACTTCTAAAAAAAATTCGGAAAGGTGTCGTTTTATATTAAAGCTGATGTTTATATTAAAGCATTAGGCAACAAGAAATCTATACTTTCCGAAATTCTGTAACAAAGGTGTGGGTTAAACTGATAGTCGCAATTGAATTATGCTGTCTTACAATTTTTATTTTGCATTGCTATTCCTCGAAGCTGATAATTTACAATTCATCTCCGACCGATTACTTTTGAGCTAAACTCCGAAGCTTTCTTTGCAAGATAAAAAGCCGGGTTAGACATTGATTCCGCTATTGAAGTTTGTTCATCAACCAATGAATAAATATAATCGAAGTGATTACTTAGATCATCTTCAGCATCCGGTTCAACATAACCTGCAATCCCGCAAACTTTCTTGCTGTGCCTCTTAGCTAGTTGCATTATACCCCATGGGGCTTTATTGTTTGATGTCTGTGTATCCATTTTACCTTCACCCGTAATTACGATATCCGATTCCTTTATCTTTGCGTCAATATTCAGAACGTCAATTAAAAAATCTATTCCGCTTACAAGGTTTGCGTTTAGGAAAGTAACCAAGCCGTATCCTAAACCCCCTGCTGCGCCTGTGCCTTGCAAAGTGTGTTGGGAACGACCAAATTCCTTTTCGATAACAGCAGAAAAGTGTTTAAGATTATTATCAAGCAATCTGACCATGTCTGTGGTTGCACCTTTTTGGGGGCCGTAAACAGCCGAAGCGCCTTGCTCCCCAAGCAGCGGGTTCTTTACGTCGCAAATTACAATTACCTCAAGGTCCTTAATCCCGGGATGAACTCCCGACGAGTCTATACGTGCAATGTCGTTAAGCTTACCGCCAATTGGCTCAACGGGATTACCATAGTTATCCAGAAACCTGTAACCAAGCGCGGATGCCATTCCCGTTCCACCGTCGTTCGTAGCGCTGCCGCCTATTCCAACAAGTATTTTATTTACACCTCGCTGCAAAGTATCTTTTATTAGTTCACCTGTTCCATAAGTAGTAGTTAATAACGGGTTCCGTTCTTCTTTTTGCAAGAGGGTAATCCCAGAAGCCGAAGCCATTTCGACAACTGCAGTATTGCCGCTATCAATCAGACCGTAGGTCGCTTTAGTTTTTCGAAACAGCGGATCATTGACTTCAACATTAACATAGTCTCCGCCCAGACATTCGACCATTGCTTCAACAGTACCTTCACCCCCATCGGCAATAGGTACCTTCGTTATTTTCAGTTCCGGGCCGGCTTCCAATAATCCTTCCTCAATAGCATTGGCAGCTTCGACGGATGAAAGACTTCCTTTGAATGAATCTATTGCGATAAGAATTTTATTCATGATGTTCCGAAATTGTTTATCAAATATTTATAATCGCGGAATCATATTAATTATATACAGCTCATTTTGCTAACCAAAAGTTACTATTCAGTATACCGCTGTGTTCTGTTTTTTTACTTACATTCTTTCGCCATTTTTATAAATTTTCTATTTTCTTTGCTTCTTTGTAACAAAAAAAGAATCGCCGCAAAGACACAAAGGAATTGTTTCAATTTTGAAAAAAATAATAAGGCGTTTGAATTCGTTGAAAACATAATTGATATTTTTTATTTAAAAAACCCTTCGAGTCTTGGCGACTTGTATGTCAAAAGTGCAAATAAGATTTGCCACGAAGGCTTGGAGGCGCAAAGGAAATTATATCTAAAAATGAAAAAATTTGCATTTATAATTTTTGCCCTTCTTCGTGCCTTTGAGCCTTGGTGGCAAAATAGTAACAAAAAAGATATATCTTATCACTCACGATTATAATTTCCATAACGTGAATTTCGCAATAAAAGAAATTCTTTGATTTAACCGGAGGCAGAATGTCAATACCTAAACGTTACACGATGTTCAAAGAAAATTACAAAGATGTTGCCGATGCATACGAAGCAATGGGAGACGCTGTTCACAGGTCGGGACCGCTTGACGATAAAACGCGTGCATTGATAAAACTCGGAATATCTACAGGCGCACGTATGGAAGGCGCGGTTCATTCACATACTCGTAAAGCATTGGAAGCCGGATTAACGGCGGAAGAAATTCGCCATGCTGTTATGCTATCGCTGCCGACTATCGGATTACCGAACATGATGGCTGCTCTTTCATGGGTCGATGATATCCTTGATAAACCAGGGGATTGAAATCACAGGCTTCATGCTTAAGCAGACTGATCTCCAGTTACAATAAAACGATTAAAGGAGTAAAGCATAAATGTATTCCGATGTAACGGGTATATTACTCGCCGGCGGCAAAAGCACTCGAATGGGTGTGAATAAAGCCCTTGTAAAAATCGGAGACGAAATTCTTATCGAGAGAATGGTGAAGCTACTTAGCAATATTTTTAATCGCGTAATTTGCATTACAAACACTCCGAACGAATATAATTTTTTAAACATTCCCCTGTTCAGGGATTTTTATGATTATAAAGGCCCGCTTGCCGGTATTCATTCGGGGCTATATCACTCGGATACGATGCAGAACTTCGTGCTTTCCGTTGACATGCCGCTGATAAATGAACAGATGATAAAATACATTGTCGACTTCCCCACTTCTTCGCCAATAACAGTTTGCAAAGCAGGCGGCTTTATTCAGCAGCTTGCAGGGAGATATTCAAAAGCCGTTTTACCAATTGGTGAAAAGTATCTTGTCAATTCGACTGCAAAGAATAGTAACAACGCACACTCAAAGCACCAATACAATGTCTTATCATTAATAAAAGAAGCCGGCGCCGAAATAATTGAAGCCGGGAGCCTGGAATTTTATTCAAATGATTTATTCTATAACATGAACCACCCGGAGGACTTACGGTATATCATATCGAAGCTAAGATGAAGGCAACCGGCAAATGAAATAAGGGTCAACAACGACTCCTAAATTGAACTGCTCACATAACCCAACTATTAGTAAACCGTATACGAGAACAAAGATCAAGAATCAGGCGACCAGAAACCCATCCCCGCTTTATCGCACTCTTTTTCACTTTGAAAATTCGTCATTCAAGACTATATTTTACGTTCAAAGATCATCCACAGAAAAGGTGAAGGCTATATGCACGAAAGAATTTCAATTGACCCAAAAGTTTGTCATGGTCAAGCCTGCATAAAGGGTACCCGCATTCCCGTGCATCAAATAGTAGCTATGTTAGCACATGGTGATACTATTGATGATCTATTGAAGGCCTACCCTTCAATAGAACGTAAAGACGTCCTTGCATGTCTTGAATATGCTGCAGCATTAGCTTAGGAGGAAGTTACTCCGATAGAAAAATTGGCAAGTTAGAATAAACATCTTTGTTCATGAGAACATTCCCTGAATAACAGTTACTGCTGTCCCGTCCTAAAATAGTATACATATTACCGGCATGTACAACAGCCGGAGTTTTGAAATTAAGTGATAAATGTAGTCTTTCATTATTGTAAATATTTA
>JANQLA010000226.1 GCA_028280855.1 Melioribacteraceae bacterium | reverse complement strand
CAGCCCAACAACAGATGATGCATTGATAATCCTGCCTGAACCTTTTTCCAGCATTACCAGTGAAATAGCTTGAGTACAATTAAAAACACCGGTTAAGTTAACGTCAATAACCTGCTGCCATTGCTCCTGTGTCATTTTTTTAATAGTAGAATCACGCGTAATCCCTGCGTTATTTACAAGGATATCAATCGTTCCGTATTTTTCTAAAACTTTATTAACAGTATCGTGAACATTAGCCAGACTGCTGACATCCACTTTGTAAAAAAAAGATTCGCACCCTTCTTTCGTTAGTTGTTCGTTTAATTCATTTCCTTTTGCTTCATCAATATCCCATATCACAACTTTAGCGCCTTCGGCGGCAAACTTTAGTGCAGTAGCTTTACCAATTCCCTGTGATCCCCCGGTAATTACCGCTACTTTTTGATTTAATTTTTGCATAATTTTCCTCCTTACGTTTGCAACGTTTGAAAATTTCCAAACGTTTAGTAACAAAAAACAAGTCAGCTTACTACCGTCTAATTATTTTGAATAAATCTTCTTCCGTTCTATTTCCCACTCATCTAAAAAGTTCTTATAGTGCTTATCCATCAAAGCGTAAAACTTGCCCATTTCCAGTAAACGCTTTTCCAACACTGATGAGTCTTTAATTTTTCTTGTTTTTATTTCCGACTTGAAGTGATTAGCTATTTTTTGATTGTTCCGAATCAGGTCAATATTATTTCGGAAAGCGTTTTCAAAAATTTCAGGTTCTATTTCATAAAAGTCTTTCCTGCTGGTAGGATGCCACACCCTTCTAATAAGCTGTTTGTCCCGTAACCTCCTTGTAATTTGGCTGATCGGCCCTTTGCTGCGGTTAAGTTGTTTTGCGATATCTTCGAGTGATATTGGTTCGGATTCGTAAATTAACAAAGCAACAACATGACCCATTAATTTGCTTAGTCCGAAAGCTTTGTAGGCGTGACCGAAGTTCATTATAAATTCATTTTTTAGTTTTTCTTTTTCGGTCATTGGATGTTTTTATCGTTTGAAATTTTTGAAACGTTAGAAAAATAACATATTTATAATCCCCTGTCAAATTAATTCTTAACATTAAATAGATTATTACCGGTCGATGCCAAACTATTAAAATCAACCTCTGGGCGCCTGCAACTCCACGTCATCAGCGAGAAGAAATTAAATTCTTTATCGAACACTTTCAAAAGTCATTTATTCGAGAACTTCGGTATCCCCGTACTTCTTCTGAAGCTTTTGTAGTTCGGCTTTCAACATGCTTATAATGTCGGAATAAGAAGGATCCGTATAAATATTATTCATTTCATTAGCATCTGTCTTTAAGTCGTATAATTCCCATTCATCAATATCATTATAGAAATGGATTAGTTTATACCTTTCGGTTCTAATTCCGTAATGACGTTTTACATTGTGCCAGCCATGCGGATACTCATAGTAATGGTAATATATTGCATCACGCCAACTTGATACATTCTTACCGCCGGCAATTCTGCGGAATGATTCTCCCTGAATTTCATCGGGAATTTGAATTCCTGCATAATCAAGAAACGTAGGAGCAAAGTCAATATTCATTATCATTTTGTCGTTAACAGTTCCCTTTTCAATTTCGTGCGGGTACCTTATTACTAACGGCATTCCTAAAGATTCTTCATACATAAAGCGTTTATCATACCATCCGTGTTCACCTAAATAAAATCCCTGATCCGATGTATAAACCACAATAGTATCTTCCGTTAAATTGTTAGCCTCAAGGTAATCAAGTAAGCGTCCTACTCCTTCATCAACGGAAAGAATGCAGGAAAGGTAATCTTTCATATATCGTTGGTACTTCCACTTTAACAGTTCATCACCCTCCAACGCGGAGTCTTTAAACTCTTTGTTAACTTTATTATAGTATGAATCCCATGCTTTCTTTTGTTCGTCATTCAGGTTTTCATACTTTGCTTTCCAGCTATCTTCAACTTTTGCAGCAAAACTTTCTTTACCACCAGTTCCGGTTTCTTTTTTGTAGAAACCCCGATTCAGTTTCAAATCAAATGACAAGTACATATCGCTAATTCTCATATCGGCTTCTTCAGCAGCTTTCCTTCCTTCGTACGTATCAAATAAAGTTTCAGGGATAGGTATTTCTTTATCATCAAAGGCTCCCAGGTGTCTTGCTGCAGGCATCCAATTCCTGTGAGGAGCTTTGTGGTGAACCAATAAACAAAACGGACTGTTAGTATCTCTTTTCTCTAATGTTTCAATCGCCTTATTCGTTATAATATCGGTTGTATAACCAGCATGTTCTTTTTCTTCCCCTTGTTCAACAAACATAGGATTATAGTATTTCCCCTGTCCAATCAGGATATCCCATTTATCAAAGCCGGTAGGCTCTGTTTTAAGATGCCACTTACCAACAATAGATGTTTTATACCCGGCTTTTTGAAGTAGTTTTGGAAATGTCATTTGGCTACTATCAAACGAATCACGGTTATCGCGAAAACCGTTTTTATGGCTGTACTTTCCGGTTAGCATTGCAGCACGACTCGGGCCGCAGATAGAATTTGTTACAAAACTATTTTGAAAACGAATACCTTCTTTTGCAATACGGTCAATATTAGGGGTATTGATCAATTTACTGCCGTAGCAACTAATTGCTTGTTCAGCATGATCGTCTGTCATTATAAATAAAATGTTAGGCTGTTTTTTTTCAAAACTACACGCCGACAAAAATTTAGGTATGCTCAACGCAGCGGCGCTTAAGCCTACTGTTTTAATAAATTCCTTTCTTGTTTGTTTCGTTCTCATAACCTGGTTTATTTTAATCAGGGAATATCATTATAATTCGTTTTCTATTAGCTTTTATCTTGTCAATTTTTTGTACTTAATTCTATGCGGTACATCGGCATCTTTGCCTAATCGTTCTCTGCGGTTCTCCTGGTAGTCGGAAAAGTTTCCTTCGAACCAAAGAACTTTGCTATCACCTTCGAATGATAAAATGTGTGTGCATATTCTATCAAGGAACCAACGGTCATGACTAATAACCACTGCGCATCCTGCGAAGCTTAGCAGACCTTCCTCAAGAGCACGCAGCGTATTTACGTCCAAATCATTCGTCGGCTCGTCCAATAAAATAACATTAGCGCCTTCTTTTAATACCATTGCAAGTTGCACTCGATTCCTTTCGCCGCCTGATAACACACCTACTTTCTTTTGCTGATCGCCGCCTGTAAAGTTGAACTGCCCAACGTAGGCGCGGGAGTTTATTTCACGATTGCCGAACTGCAATACATCATGTCCTTCCGAAATCATTTCCCAAACAGATTTATCAGGATCAAGTATGTCTCGACTTTGATCAACATATGCCAACTTAACAGTTTCGCCAACATTGAACTTGCCGCTATCCGCTTGCTCCTGCCCGACAATCATTCTAAACAAAGTTGTTTTACCCGCACCGTTAGGACCGATAACGCCTACAATTCCACCAGGCGGCAAAGCAAAGTTTAAATCTTCGAATAGTATCTTGTCGCCAAATGCTTTTGAAACACCTTCCGCTTCGATTACAACATCACCCAAACGCGGCCCCTGCGGGATAATCAGTTCCAAATCCTTTTGCACGCTTTCACTCTCTTCTTTCAACAAGTTTTCATAACCGGTAATACGCGCTTTGGATTTAGCATGTCTTCCGCGTGGCGACATTTTAATCCATTCCAATTCACGCTGCAAAGTTTTCTGTCGCTTGGATTCGGCTTTTTCCTCGTTCTGCAATCTGGACTGCTTTTGTTCCAGCCATGATGAGTAATTACCCTTCCACGGTATCCCATGCCCGCGGTCAAGTTCGAGTATCCATCCGGCAACATTATCAAGGAAGTAGCGATCATGCGTAACACCTATAACGGTACCTTCGTAGCGGTTAAGTTCAGCCTCCAGCCATGCTACTGTTTCAGCGTCCAGATGGTTGGTAGGTTCATCCAGCAAAAGTATATCGGGTTTTTGAAGGAGCAACCTGCAAAGCGCTACCCGTCTTCTTTCACCACCGGATATCACATTCACAGGCGTATCGGCTGGGGGGCAGCCGAGAACATCCATCGCCATTTCGAGTTTGCTGTCTAAATCCCAAGCGTTCAGCGAATCGATTTTATCCTGCACCTTTGCCTGCTTTTCAAGCAGGGCAGTCATTTCATCATCGTCCATTGGCTCCGCGAACTTAGCGTTTATTTCTTCGTACTCTCGCAGCACATCAATTACTGCCTGAACACCTTCTTCAACAACTTCTCGAACGGTTTTGTCGTCATCAAGCAAGGGTTCTTGTTCAAGGAAACCGATTGTAAACCCTGGTGATACTGCTGTCTCTCCATTGAAGTCCTGGTCAACACCAGCAAGAATTTTAAGTAGCGAACTTTTACCGGATCCATTGAGTCCGAGCACACCAATCTTGGCGCCGTAGAAATATGATAATGAGATGTCTTTAAGAATTGGTTTGGTGTCGTAGTATTTACTGACACGCATCATTGAATAGATTATTTTTTTGTCGTCGCTCATTGCATTGCTAGTGTTATTTGATCATTGCCTGTTGAGTTTTATTATTAATGACCTTAAAGAATTTTTTCTTGCCACGCAGTCAGAAAGGCGCGAAGAAATTTAATTTAACTTTGAGAGCGAATATAAAAATAATCAAATTGAATCTTATATTTATCTAATCAAATCCAAGATTAAACGACAAATCTTCGTATAAATAACACTACATGTCTTTTAATTAGAAGTCCAATTATTTAGTAATTGCGCAATTAATCCGATTAAACTAATTTTAATTACACGAATATATGGGGTGGCCATATGAATTCCGTCTTTACAGCTAAATCGGTATATAGATATCTACATTGCATCTATTCAAAAGAAATACGAGTAACACGTCATAATCTAATCTCGTTAATCATAATATTATATTTTTCGTTATCCACATGTGTTTTCAGCCAAACATGGGAAAGCTATTACAACTACAATCAAACCTTTGGGTTTTTAGAACATAAGAAAGATATATACCTTTATGGAAACAAAGGTATACTGAAGTATGATCAAAGAAATATTTCCACTCAATTTTGGGGCAAATTAGCTAATACAATGCCAATTCCAAGAATGATAGATGCTATAGTTGATAATGACGATAAAATATGGTTTGCATCAAGACGGGGTGGTGTTTACAGATTATTTCAAAACGAATGGAAGTTCTATTCAACTCATGGTTATGGTCATCAAAGTGATATGGTAAATTGTATTAATGTAGATTCTTTAAACAGAATTTGGTTTGGAACACATGGCGGTGGCCTTGGAGTAATTGATGGTGAAAACATTGAGTTTTATAATCAACATAATTCTATTGTTCCAGATGGATTTGTTTATGATATTCATATAGATGAGCAAAATGTGATTTGGATAGTGTTTAACAGGTACATCTTAATGATATCCGGAGAAGAATGGAAGTTGATACCATTGGAGTTACCAAATTATCCTTATATGGATTTACGAGAGATCACAACAAATGGTAAAGGTACAATTTGGTGTGTAGGACTTAATTCTATAGAACCATACACAAACTTACTACACTACGATGGTAATAAATGGGAAATCTTCAATGAAACTCTGACTGATTTTAATTGGGGTCACTATCGTTCATTTTATCTTGATAGTGATAACACTGTCTGGATTGCAACAACAACAGGAATAGTTTCATTTAATTCGGAGAGTTGGAGAATATATACCTATACAAACATTGACGCTGAAATCACAGATATCACTGTGGAAAAAGGAAAATTAACAGCGTCTTTATTTGACGGATCACTATTATTAGGCAGTGTATCAGAACCTCAACAAATTAATTTTCCTGAATATACAAATAAAGTAAACAATGGTAAATCAATCGCAGTTGATACAAAAAATAACATTTGGATTATTTCCGAAAGTGATGCAGATAACTTCGAAGCGTTTCTAACAAAGTTTGATGGCACTAATTGGTCTATTATAAAAGGCTATATTAAACCCATTCAACGTAGAATAAATGAAATCTTTTCAGATTCAAAAGGTACAATTTGGATGACTCATGAAAATTCTATGAATATCTCCCGTATGGTTAATGATCAATGGAACCGGTTTCATGTTTCAATTCCAGGTGCCTCTTATGCTCCATCAGATTTTGCAGAAGATATAAATGGAGAAATATGGTTTTCTTTCGGACGAACATTAGGTAAATATGTTACTGATAATATCTTTGAAATAGTAAGAATGGAACCATATATAGAGCATTATTCCAGAATTTTTTCATTTGATGTTGACAATTCAAATAATTTTTGGTTTGCAAATGGCTACACCAGCTTATTAAGATTCGACGGTATAAATGCTTTTCCTGAGAACATCAGTATTCCTTCAACAGAGATCACTTTTATCTCGGATATTAAAGTTGATAACAACAATAATATTTGGGTAACTGCAAGAGAAGGATTGCTTTATAAGTCAGGTAGTGAATGGAATATTTTTAATATCGGCAATTCAGGGATTCCTAGTAATCGAATTGCTGATTTTGTTTTCGATAAAAATAATAACCTTTGGGTTGCAACTCAGCCCTATCATATCGGCACTAATAATCCACCGCAGGGGGGAGGCCTGGCTCACTATGATGGAAATGAATGGGAAGTTTTTAATTATGAAAACTCGCCACTACTTAGCAACTGGTTGGAAAGTGTTGCTATTGGTAATAACGAAGAAATTATTATTGGTTCGTCAAATGGGTTAAACATATTTTACCCTGACACGAGTGAAATAATTTTTGTAGAAAAGCCAAGCTCGTTCGTTGCACAACCGGTTTCTAATTCCGAGATTAAGCTAAACTGGACTTCAGTTGAAAAATGCGATAGCTACATTTTAGAAAGAAATATAGCTGCTATAACTGACTTTATTGAAATAGCAGAACTGGACTCTGCCACCACAAGTTATATTGATAATAATTTACATGAACATATTACCTATCACTACAGAATAAAATCTCGATTAGAATTTAATTACAGTAGATTTTCAAATGTAATTTCTTCAAAGACATTTTACACAATACCTTTCAAAATTCCCTCTGATCTGGTATCTTCTGAAAAAACCATCACATCGGCTGATTCACTAATAAAAGTAATCGAGCTGGAATGGAGCGATGAGTCACCAAACGAAACCGGCTTTTATATTGAAAGAAGAATAGTTCCAATGGGTGAATTCTCTCGTATCGATTCGATTTTTGAAAGTGATTATAAAGGGAATAGCACAGTAATTTATACCGATTACTTTGTCCAAGAAGGATTTGAGTACGAATATAGAGTGAATTGTTTTAATCCTGCCGGTGTTTCTGAATATAGTAATTCAACTTTAATAGCTATTACCAGTGTAAAGGAAAATAATTTCATCCCTAGTAAGAATTCTCTAAATCAAAATTATCCAAATCCGTTTAATGCAACTACAATAATTACTTATGAAATTGCGAAATCTGAATTTGTAAAAATTTATTTATACAATTTGCTGGGCGAAAAAATGAAAACATTGGCAAGTGAGTGGAAAGAACAGGGACAACACTCTTTAATTCTTGAAGCCAATCATATGCCAAGCGGAGTCTACCTATATAAAATTAAGGCCGGAAAATATACAGAAACTAAGAAGATGTTACTTTTGAAATAAGTGTCAAACAAATATTGAACTGGGTGGCTCATACCGAGCATTAAAGCCAGGATATTTAATCTACTTATGCGTAACAGGCATCTTTAAAGGAAAACTAAAAACAATCAAAATAAATTAGATTTCTTTTTAAGCTAAACTGTTTTTTCGAGATAAAAATATTTTATCATGGCAATTGCTTCTTAAAGATTAATCGGGAGAGGTTTCAATCACCGATATATTTTCTTTTGTCGCGATTATACGTTCCAATCGAAATCCGGATTCTGCCAATAGTTTATGAAACTCATGCTCGGTTCTTTCTTTTCCTCCGCCCATTAGCAAAACTTCGAGATCAAGAAACTTGTTAATTGAGAATTCATTGCCTTCCGGGATAACTCCTTCAACTATGATTAGTCTTGAATTAGCCTTCATAGCGCGTCTGCAATTTTTTAAAATGGTTATACATTTATTATCCGGCCAATCATGTAATATATGCGAGAGCAAATATGCATCACTACCGCCGGGAATCGATTGAAAGAAATTACATTCAACTACTTTCATCCTGTTCTCAAGGTTGCTCTTACTTATCAATTCTTTGCATACCGGGATAACTTCAGGCAACTCCGCAACAACTCCAGTCATGTGAGGATGAGCCATTAATATCTCTGCAAGCAGACTTCCAAATCCTCCGCCGACATCCGTAATAGAGCATATATCAGTAAAATCATATACATCTAGTATTGTACGATGCGTTGATGAAGCTTTAAACGAGTTTGCTTCATGAAATGTTTTAGCTTGCACGGGATTTTTATCGAACCATTCAAATGCCGGTTCACCTGTTATTTTCTCGAAAGCTGGTTTGCCCGTTTGAATGCTGTATAAAAGGTTATCCCACATTTGATTATGCCAATCGGAATTAAAAAGTAGTCCAGCTGATTTTAATCTCCCTTCAATCAAGCATTTACTTAGAGGCGTGTTGGAGAAACAGCGGTTTTCAGTTTCTCTAAATATGCCGACTCCTGCAAGTGCCCTCATCATTCTATAAAGCAGACCAGGCAATGTTCCGGTTAGTGCTGCTAATTCGTCGATACTTTTACTTCCTTCGTCCAGGTGATCCGGGATACCCAGCTTTGCTGCAACAAAAATTGGTTTACTAATCCATTTGCTTAGTATGAACTGCATAACCCTGTGTTCAGGAGCTAAATTTGAATTATTCATCTTGTACTCCAAATGTTAGTTTGAATTAATTGAGGCTGATTTGTTTTAAGAGTTTTTGGGAAAATAAAATTGAAATGTAGTTGAAGAATAAATAGGCTATAATCAATAAGTTGATAAAGATTTGTTTTTCAGATTGGCTTTAAAGAAGTGCTATACAAACATAGTATTGTGGAGCTTAATAAACAAACTTTGTTTATAGTGAATATTCTGGTCTTCGCCATTTGTTATTCATTTTTTTCTGTTATCCCACAGTAGGAATAAATTAACCAATTTTATTTTGCTATAATCTGCCTAAGTAAAGTATTTGCACGTTAGCGAACACAGGTTGTTTGTAAACGAACGCCAATGGGTTGCGCCCCTGATAAAAACCGTTATATTCAGATGCTAATATCGGCACAGAAATTGTCTAGATTTGCGATTAGTAAAAATCATAAAATATTTGGTACTACAGGAGAATTTAATTGATTAACAATTTTTTCAAATTTGCGTTTCGAAGCATTCTTAAACATAAGACCTATTCTATAATAAATATTGCAGGATTGAGTTTTGGCATTGCATGCACCATATTGATAGCATTATGGATTAAAGATGAGTTGAGTTTCGATAGCTTTCATGAAAATGCAGATCAAATTTACCGCGTAGTATCCGAACAGCATTATAGCGATGGGACCATATTTCCGATTGCAGTAACCCCTGCTAATCTGGGTCCTGCATTTAAAGAAGAGTATCCCGGGATTATAAATTTTGCAAGGCTTCATAAAATAAATACTTTGCCCGTTAGATACGGTGACAAAAAGTTTTACGAAAGCAGATTCGCGAGAGTTGATCCGTCTTTTTTTGAAATTTTTACATTCTCTTTTTTAAAGGGCAACCCGGCAACAGCATTATCAAATCCAAATTCTGTAGTAATCACACAAAAAATAGCTGAAAAATATTTCGGAAATAAGGACCCGATTGGTAAAACACTAATCACATATTACGGAAGTGAGGTGGTCGTAACAGGAGTTTTAAAAAATACTCCTAGTAACTCGCATGTTCAATTCGATTTCCTCGGTCCTTTTGAAGAGGTCGATTGGTCGGTCGGTTGGAACTCGAATAATTATTATACTTACGTGCATGCTACAAAAAACGCCAATATACATGAACTTAATTCAAAGATATACGAATACTACAAAACTATTTTCCCGGCGGTTAAACACAAACTTTTCCTCCAGCCTGTAAAGGAGATTCACCTTTATTCAAACTTTAATATAGATATTGACGGAAGCAGTAAAGATAAATCAGCATACGTTTATATCTTCGGAATTCTGGCGATATTTGTTTTACTTATAGCTTGCATCAATTTTATGAATCTCTCGAGCGCCGGTTCCGGTAAGCGTGTAAAAGAAATAAGTTTAAGAAAAATAAGCGGCGCAAAAAAGACGGACTTAATTATTCAATTTTACGGTGAAACCTTTCTTTTTTCTTTCTGCGCTGTGGTTATAGCATTATTTCTGGTTGAGCTTGCACTTCCTGCCTTCAATAACTTATCAACAAAAAATTTATCTCTTGATTTGCTAAAAAATTCGCACACAATTCTATTTGTTCTGGGGATAACTCTTTTTACAACCCTGATGGCAGGTAGTTATCCGGCAGTTTTTTTGTCTTCATTTCAACCTGCAGATGCTTTAAAGTCTTCGTCAAGTTCTATAAAAAATCCTGCTGTTTTTAGGAAAGTATTAGTTGTTATACAATTCTCAATTTCGATCACCGTAATAGCCGGTACATTGATAGTAAACAAGCAACTTCAATTTATGCAAGACAAAAAACTGGGATTTAATAAAGATAAGGTTTTGTATCTGCATGGCGATATTAATTATACAGCCTTTAAGACAGAAGCTATTAAGAATCCGGGCATACTGGACGTGAGCGCTGCTTCGTGTTTACCTACATATACACCATATTCAACAAATGATATCAGTTGGGAAGGAAAAAACAAAAACGACATCTTATTGATGCATCACTTAATGATTGACTTTGATTATATAGATATGTTTGAAATGAAAATAAGCATTGGCAGAAATTTTTCAAGAGCAGTGAAAACCGATGCAACGGAAAATTATATAGTTAATGAAACTGCTGCGAAACTAATGGGATTAAAAGACCCTGTTGGAAAACGTTTCAACTTATTTGGAAACGAAGGCAAAATTATTGGTGTAGTAAAGGATTTCAATTTTAAGTCTCTTCACAATAAAATTGAACCGCTTATCCTGAGAATTAATAATAATGATGACATGCCCTATACTTTAATAAAAATTAGTCCTCAAAATGTTGAAGAGACGCTTAATTCGGTAGAGAAAATATTTAGGCAAACTAATCCCCATTTACCATTTGAATACAAATTTTTAGATGAAAATATTGAACAGCTTTACCGGTCGGAAAAGAATTTGAGCAAGATTTTTAATTATTTCTCTTTGCTTGCAATACTTGTTTCGTGTCTTGGCTTGTTAGGCTTAGCTTACTTTACTGCCGAACAAAAAACAAAAGAGATAGGCATTCGTAAAGTATTAGGTGCATCCGTCGCGAGGATAATTTTTATTCTCTCAAAAAATTTCCTTAAGTGGGTAATGTTCGCAAATGCTATAGCATGGCCAATTTCATGGCTAGCTGCCAATAAATGGTTACAAGGTTTTGCTTACCGGATTGAGGTAGGGGCATGGGTTTTTATTTTTGCCGGAGGTGCTGCTCTTATAATAGCGCTTTTTACAATAAGCTCTATTGTTATAAAGGCGGCAACAAACAATCCTATAAAAGCTATACGTACCGAATGATTAATAAAACTTATTAACTTTTAATTGAATAATTAAGGTGGAAAATTGATTTCAAATTATTTTAGAATTGCATTCAGAAATTTGTTCAAGCAAAAAATATTTTCACTAATCAATATCTCGGGTCTGGCTGTGGGGCTGGCCTGTGCACTGTTGATTTTTTTATGGATACTTAAAGAAACGAATTACGATAATTTCCATGTAAACAAAAATGATCTCTACAGGGTAGTTATAGACTTTGAGAATAATTCGCAAGCCAGTTTATGCGGCGCTCTTGGCCCTGTAATAAAGGAAGAAGTTCCGGAGATTATTGAATCTGCAAGAATATGGTCAGGATGGAAAACTACAATTTATCATGAAGAAAATACGATAAAGAGCAAAGGAAGCTTTGTCGATCCCTCATTTTTAAAAATATTCTCATTTCCGTTAATTTCAGGTGATATTCAAACAGCGTTAGCAGGGACCCATTCATTGGTTGTTACAAAAGAAGTTGCAAATAAGTTGTTCGCTGAAGAAAATGCAGTTGGTAAAACAGTTCAAATAAAAAATCGCTGGGGTAAAAAGGAAAATTTTGAGATTACCGGTGTGCTAGAAAACGTGCCGGCCGATTCGCACATACAATTCGAATTTTTATTTTCGTTCGAACTGTTAAAAGTTTGGTACCGACCTGATTGGGCTGAGCGTTGGAGTAACTTCAGTTTTTTCACATACGTACTTGCCCAACAAAATTCGCGACCCGAAACCATTAGTAAAAAAATTACAGACTGCTATAATAGCCATAAAGATACGCCGAGAAAATTACGCGCAGAACCATTTGGCGATGTATACCTAAATTCCAATATTCTTAATTTACTTGGCCCTTCGGGAAATGGGTTATACATAAAAATATTCTCTGTAGTCGCGGGAATATTAATTTTTATAGCATGTATTAACTATATGAACCTTACTACCGCACGTGCTATTAGCCGTGCAAAAGAAGTGGGCTTGCGTAAAATTGTTGGGGCGAGGAAGAAGGAAATAATGCTGCAAAATTTTGGGGAATCAATTCTATTTGCTTTTTTGTCCATTCCGCTGGCACTATTATTAGTTGAACTTTTTATACCGTTATTCAACAGTATTATTGGGAAAGAGCTTCTTGTAAATTATATGAGCCTGCATGTAATACTTGGCTTAATAGGTTTAGCCCTTACTACCGGATTAATCTCAGGTATTTATCCTGCTGTTTATATGTCGGCATTTTCACCGGCCGCAATTCTGAATAAAAGAATTGATGGGCTGGGACATCGCAATACTTTTAGAAAAGTTCTGGTTGTTTTCCAGTTCTCTGCATCAATTATCATCATCATATCTGCACTTGTAAGCTACTCGCAGATGGAGTTTATTAAAAACAAAAGTCTTGGTTTTGAAAAAGAAAATCTGCTGTATGCATGGGTGCCGGGTAAAAATAACGAAGTACTTAAAACCGAACTTTTAAAGAATCCTAATATAGTTAGCGTAGGTGCATCCGGTGCTCAACTTGATTGGATTGGATGGTGGTCCGGAATAAATAAATGGGACGGCAAAGAACATGAAGACCATATATCTTTCGGCACCCTTGAAGTTGGTTACGATTATCTTCAAACATACAAAATGGAAATGGCCGATGGCAGATACTATTCCAAAGAATTTACAGCAGACCAGAACAATTCAATCATTGTAAATGAATCAGCCGTAAAAATTATGAACCTGCAAAATCCGGTTGGTAAATCCATACAGTTTAGTGGAAAGGATCGAACAATAATTGGAGTTGTCAAAGATTTTCATTTTGAAACATTGCATGAAGAAATAGGGCCTTTACTGTTTTTGCTGTATCCGCAAAAGCTGAGCTGTTTAGGAATTCGAATAAAAGGTGATGATGTATCTAATACGGTAAGCTATATTACTAAAGTGTTTGAAACGAATATAGTTGATGAACAAGTTGAGATTAAATTTCTCGATGAGCAGCTTAATCAATTGTATATTGATGAAACCAGAACGGGCAAACTGATAAACAGCTTTTCATTCATATCAATATTTATAGCTACAATTGGTTTGTTTGGATTAGCTTCGTATAGCAGTGAGTGCAGGAAAAAAGAAATCGGTATTCGTAAAGTGCTTGGGGCTTCCTTATCAAAGGTTCTGTTGACATTAGGCAAAGAATACTTCTTATGGTTAGTAATTGCAAATGTGATTGCAGCTCCACTAGCATATTTTATTATGAGTCAATGGCTTCAAAAGTTTGCATACCGGGTAGATGTTAGTTGGCAGCTATTTTTAATTGCAGGAGTTATATCAGTATTAACTGCATTAATTTCCGTTGGTTACCAGGTAATAAAAGCCGGAATTAGTAACCCAATTGACTCAATTAAATATGAATGACGGGTATTTGGAAATTGTTGATATTCGCTTTTTCTCAAACGTACTTTCCATAATCCCAACAGCATATATTGGGTTTGCATTTATCGAAAAGTAAAATCAAACTACTATTTGAATTACCTGCTTTTTTAAATTAGTTATTGAATTGTGGAACGAGTATCTTATTAAAGATGTTTTGTCTTTTTAGGTGAATATTCGATCAACCTTCCTATTTATTATAAAGCTTGCTCGTTAATCGCTAAAATATTAAATGTATTTAGAAGGATAAGAAATGACAATAATAATTAAAGGTAACGAAACCGGTGTAGCTGAAGAAAAATCAAAAGCGGAAATACTTGATTCACTTGAGCAGAAAGTAAAGGAATGGATGGATCAACATCTATCGAAAAGAAAGTTATGGTTCTCAAGCGACTTCCTGCCGGCCGATGAGAAAAACAGCAATGACGATGAAAGCATAATAAACAAATTACGCGAGCGCGTTCGGGGAATTAAAGATTCTGCGCGAATAGCAATCGGGCTTAACTTAATTACCGAAGAAGGACTTCCTCATTTTCATAGAATTATTGCTAAACATTTGGGTGAAGATAGTTTTTGGTTTAAATGGACAAATATGTGGACGGCTGAAGAAGATCGCCACGGCGCGGCTCTCAGAGATTATGCACGTGATAGCAGACTATTTAAATTTTCGCAACTCGAGCGCATGCAGTATGTTTACCAGGAAAAAGGATTTAATCCTGATTGGGATAAAGATCCATACCAGGTGTTTGTATATACAACTTTACAGGAACGCGCAACACAATTTTCACATAAAAATACCGGGACCTATATTGGTGAAGACGAACCATTGATTAATGGAATGTTATCCAGCATAGCAGCAGACGAAGCGAAACATTTTTCGTTCTATCGCAAAGTGTTCAAAGCGGTATTGGAAATTGATCCAAACCGTGCTTTGCAATCAGCCTTGAAAATAATGCCTGGAATCGACATGCCCGGCTTATCGATGCCGAACTTCCGCGAAATGGCTGATGTAATTAGACGTGCGGGTATTTATGGTCCACTTGATTATAAAAAAATTGTTGAAGAAGCTCTGAAATTCTGGAAAATTGAAACGCTCGAAGGATTAAACGACATAGGACGCACGGCGCAGGATAAATTGATGGCAATTCCAAAACGACTCGAAAAAGTTGCACAGTACATTGAGCAACGCACAAACGAGAAAACATTTTCTTTTGACCTGATTTATAATCGTGTGCTGGTAATGTAATGAGTTATAAAGCTGTTGATGCCACCCATCGACACGATTGCAATTCATTCTTTTGCAAATTATTGTAATTGTCTTACAAGGTTCGGCTAGATGCAGGCCTTTAAGGACGAATAAAATTTTTTGCAATGATAATTTCTTCTAAATAGGCTTGCAGCTGTTTCCAACCATCGTTACCATTGATCGGGAAAGTCTTCGGATTTAGATTAGAAAATTAGGTTTAAAGAGAACTTTTTTGGCATTGCTCTTATAAGGTTATCATCACAAATTGTATACGTAAAGTTTATCAAATCTAAATTCTTTCCAAAACTGAAGACGGAGTGAAATTGAGACATTCAAAAAATTTCCTGTCCACTTACGTATTTCTTGCAGCTTCTTTTTTAGCAATTATCTTGCAACTAACTGCCTGCAAAGACGATCCGAGTTCAAGCGATAAAGTTGAAGTAGATGATAATTCAATACCTGAAAAGTATGTCGATCTTGTAAGCGCTTTGGACAGTACTATCAGTCCGGTTGACGGATCTGCTCCATTTTTAACAAATGGTGATCTGGCCTCTCTATCGAATTTAGCCGACGCAAAAATTGTTGCGCTCGGAGAAGCCACGCATGGAACTAAAGAGTTCTTTCAAATGAAACACCGTATCTTAAAGTACCTTGTTGAGGAACACGGCTTCAATGCTTTTGCCATTGAAGCAGACATGGGTGAATCTGTTTTCATAGACCGATATGTTGTTTCGGGTAAAGGTAATATTGAAAATATTATGAAAGAAAAGATGCACTTCTGGACATGGAGAACGAGTGAAGTTAAAGAACTTATTCAATGGATGAAAAACTATAACATGAGTCAGCCGGAAGATCAAAAGATTAGATATATTGGAGTTGATTGCCAATTTACGGCTTACCAACCGGAACTAATCTCAGATTTTTTTAATGACTACATGCCTGAAGTAGAAAATAAAATTCGTTATTTGCTCAGCGATATAAGCTATATTAATGATCTTAGCTATACAGAGCGAAACGATTTTTATAGTAATCTTGAGATGGACGAATATAAATCTACGCAGTCTAAGTTAGATACTCTTGAGCTTACGCTCGCAGCAAACAAAGGAGAGTTATTATCCGTTACATCAGCTTTTGAATTCAATACTATTTCGCGATTGATAGAAAATCTGAAACAATCTTTTCTTGTTAGATACTATATTGCCAAAGGAATAAGCAGCTATAATTATCGCGATAAATACATGGCGGATAATTCAAAGTGGATACTAGATTTGTTGGGGGATAATTCCAAAATCGTTCTATGGGCTCATAATGCACACATTTCTAATTACTCCGGATACGGCTCTATGGGCATGCACTTAAAGGGAGAACTCGGGAAAAACTACCAGATGATCGGTTTCAGTTTTACTTTTGGAAGTTTTGCTGCAATTGCTCAAGTTGGTAATAAGTATACAAATCTTAAGCCGCATACTATTAGCGTTCTGCCGAGAGATCCTTCGGTTAATCTATTATTTCATTATAGTGAACACGATAACTTTATTCTAAGGTTTGAAGATATAGCTAAAGACAATGATTTGTACAAATGGCTATCAAACCAAATGCCTTTCAGATCCATAGGTGCTGTATACAATGGTATATCGAACGACTATTTTTACGAGATGGACATTTTAACTTGTTTCGATTACCTGATTCATTTTGAAAATACAACTGCTTCTGAACAGCTTGCACTTGCGCACAAATGAAATACAATGTAGCTTAATTTGAGAACCGAAGTGGAAAGATTGGCTAAACGATAGATTGTCTCCAACGTAGATTGAGTTTAGGGGAGTAAGCTACATTTGCAAATTCTAGTAATCTATCCAAGTTCAAATGTAGTAATACCAAATATTTTATTGATAGGAACTACCGGTGATTTACCGTAATACATTCGCGCGCATTCAAAAACAGGCGTCATCTCGAACTTCTCCGCAAGTTTAATTGCGTTATTGTTTATCATTGGAATATCGAGAAATATAGGTTCATTACCAGCGGCGTTAAAACATGATTTCAAAATCTCCTCGGCTATTATTTGATCATCGGCAAATAGCGGGCCTATCTTAAATCCCCTATTAGCTTTACGCAAGACTGCAAAACCTTTTAGCTTATTGCCGCTTCGTAGTTGGAATGTTTTACTCTCCGGCATTTTAAGCCACGCTTTCATAAATGATTCGCGGTTAAATCCAAAGCACATTTTATCATACTCAAGAACATCCCCAATTCCTGTTTCATCAATCAGAGTAATCAATGTAGAAACATCAAACGATTGCCCCACTGCTTCCATTCTAATATCGCGAAAAGCTATTTCGAATCCGCCTTTTCGATAGAAAGGCTGCATGTCAACCACACCGTCCATTCCAATTGAAGCGCCTTCATTCAATCGAGAAAGCAATGTATCGCGCCTTAGGTACCACAACTTTCGCCCCAATCCTTTGGAACGGTATTCCGGTTTAACAATAAAGAAACCCATAAAGCCAAACTCGGCATTGTATGACACAATCGAGCCGCCTGCAATTAGTTTGTTATCCTCAATGTAGCCGTAGTATCCGTCGGGATCGGTTTTCCAATAAACATCGGCATCATAAGGACCTGGATTCCAGCCCTCCTGTTCAGCCCAGTTTATAAGTATGTCCAAATGTTCGCGGTTCAGTTTTGTAAATGTGAATTCATTCATGATTATCAAAAAGTATATTAGCAGTTGAAAAAATCACTTAGTTATTAAGTTAACTTAGTTGCCCTAAAGAATTCCATTCGTCCCAACTAATATCCCGTCCGGGGAAGCCCGGGCACTCAAACGGCCATTCCTTTGCAATCCATTTTTTGACCGAATTGAATAAATGCTCATCCAATCCAGTGGCAACTTCGCTTTGACGCACCCACATGATTATCTCAGCATCATATTCTTGGTTGGAGGACGGATCAATGTACACACACCCAAGGCATTTGGATTCATCGAGACTCATTACCGTATAAGCAAAAGACGATCTTCTTTGAAATTCTTTCTGATGCCATCCCAGATCAATTAAATCCTGCTCAAGTTTTAGTTCCGTTGTAGGCCAATTATGGTCAGGCCCGAAAGGCCTGGTTTTTTGCAAGTGTTCTATGCTTGTCATTACTGCTTCGTAATCTTTAACAAGATCATTCACGGTTAGCATTCTCAATTTACAACGTCCGGTTTGTAGTTCTCCCGGTATAGTAAAGCCATTTGGCACAAGTGGTTTATTCATCTTCTATTTCTTCTTTGTTGCTTCCGGTTCCAGTTACAATGTATAGTCATAACTTTTTTGCAAGTAGTTGGATAGTGTTTTTATTCTCTTCAAAAAACCACCCGGTACTTCAACGTATTCCTTCATTAATGCTCTATAATTAATAAAAATTCCGGCATTAATTTTTCTTTACTTATTGTTTTTCTCAATTAGTATTAACTGTAATATAAAAAATAATTCTTATTATTTTCTGCAGGAGAGAATTACTTGGCCTTCTTAAAACTTAGCGGCGAACGGTTTTGCTACTATTACTCGAACCTGCCTGTCCGACGACAAACAGGTTCCAACTTTGAGGCAAATGATTTTATCCTTCGCCTTCCTGTTTTTGAGACCAGGGCGGTGTAACACCGTTCATCCGCGCGTAAGCAATCATTTGACCGAGATGCTCATGACCGTGAGTAGCGATAACAAACAATAATTTACGTTTAGTGAACTCGCCAAACGGGGTTTCAACTTTATCATCAAGAGTAACAGGATCAATTGTAGGAATAAACTCCGATGCAGTATTGTAAGATTTATCAAGCCACTCCTTTACATCAGCTTTTGCAGTAACTTGTTTTTCAAGCTCGCGGCTGAATCCTTCGGGCATCGGGTTGCCGAAGAAACCCATTAAAAAGTAATTAGCACCTAACGCATGTACAAATGATTCACTGACCGAACGAACACCCTCTGCGGGACGCCAGCTATATTTATCCTCGGGTATTTCATCTGCAAGCCCGCCAAGTTTTTCATGTATACCTTTTACTTCTTCCGTAATGCTTGCAAGAAGCGGATCCATATCGCCCGATTGTTTTGTAGGCGTTAAATCATGCGCACTTAATTGAACTGCTACAAACAGAGTAGCGAAAAAAGAAAAGAAAAATTTAGCTCTTTTCATTTTGTTCTCCGGGTTATTTAATGACTGTAAAACGTAACTTGTGGTAAATGTCTGATGAAAATAATAAGACATTAAGTCCATTGCAAGAAAATTAATCACTCTTTTTTACAGCTTTCCCGTCATCTCGACTTCGCTCACCTGACTGAACTCATCCTTGAAGGCTCGATTTACTTGCGATTCCTGTAGCAGTCTGTCGACAAAGAAGGTAGAGACAAAGAGATCAAATTTCCCAAACCTCTCACAAAAGTAGAGCTCAAAACCTTAGCTCAGAACTTCGAAGTCAAGTTAATTCTAAAGTACGAAGCGCATCTTTTAATTCGCACGAAAGATTCTTAATTTGATTACTGAATTATTGAATCCGTTTTTTGAAAATTTCATCACAATACTTTGTATCAAAAACCTAATCGAGATTCTTATGGCAGACTACAAAATTATCTGGACAAAAATCGACGAAGCGCCGGCATTGGCAACTCACTGTTTACTGCCGGTAGTACAAGCATTTTCGAAAGGAACCGGTATTGAATTCGAGATAAAAGATATTTCTCTTGCGGGAAGAATAATTGCTAACTTTCCTGATAATTTAACTGATGATCAAAAGATACCCGATTACTTAACCGAACTAGGCGGGCTTGCTAAAACACCCGAAGCAAATATCATTAAACTTCCCAACATCAGCGCTTCAATCCCGCAGCTTCAGGCGGCAATAAAAGAATTGCAAGGCAAAGGCTACGATATTCCCGATTACCCCGAAGAAGCCAAAACCGAAGAAGATAAAGAATTACAAAAACGTTTCGCCAAAGTTCTGGGCTCCGCAGTAAACCCGGTTCTAAGGGAAGGTAATGCGGACAGACGACCTGCAGCATCGGTTAAAAAGTTCGCGCAAAAACATCCGCATAAAATGATGAAGCCCTGGCCCGAATCCGGATCAAAAGCGCGGGTGGCGCATATGACGGAAAAAGATTTCTATGAATCTGAAAAGTCGGCTACCATGGATGAAGCATGCGATGTAAGAATCGAATTCGCATGTGCAGACGGAACTGCCAATGTATTGAAAGATAACCTGTCATTGCTTGTCGGCGAAGTAATTGACACATCCGTAATGAATGTTAAAGCGTTACGAGCATTTTACGCAGAACAAATTGAGCAAGCCAAGAAAGATAATGTCTTGTTATCCCTGCATCTTAAAGCCACTATGATGAAAATATCCGACCCTATTATGTTCGGCCATTGCGTATCCGTTTACTTCAAAGATGCGCTTGATAAACATGCAGACACGTTAAACGAGATTGGCGCTAATGTTAACAACGGGTTGGCGGATGTACTCGCTAAACTTGGCAAACTTCCCAATGATAAACGGGCTGAGATTGAGGCCGATATCAATAAAGTTTATGAATACCAACCTGCTTTAGCTATGGTTGATTCGCGAACCGGCAAAACTAATTTACATATGCCGAACGATGTAATAGTGGATGCATCAATGCCGAATGTTGTGCGCGACGGTGGTAAAATGTGGAACACAAACGAC
>JANQLA010000214.1 GCA_028280855.1 Melioribacteraceae bacterium | reverse complement strand
GGATTAATTTTTTCATATAATTTCTCCAATAAAAAAAATGCCCGACACAATATATTGAATCGGGCACTTAAAATTGCATAGAGCCAAAAGATTATTTTTTATAATACTTCATTGCTTCAGGCATTAATTTTTTCAGATCATTAATTCTGGTTTGATCAGATGGATGGGTACTTAAAAATTCGGGGGGCGCCTGCCCACCTTTCATTTTCGCCATGCGACTCCAAAAATCGACTGCCACGTTGGGATCATAACCTGCGCTAGCCATAAATATCAGACCAAGATGATCTGCTTCGCTTTCGTGAAGTCTGCTAAAAGGCAGTAGTACTCCCACCTGTGAACCTAGCCCAAAAGCCGTTAGTGCTAACGACCTGGTTAAATCCGGTTCATTTTCCAGAGCTTTATCTAAAGCCATACCACCAAGTTGAGTTATCAACCCCTGGCTCATGCGCTCACTACCGTGTTCTGCTACCGCATGTGCAATTTCATGTCCCATAACAACCGCAACGCCTGTTTCATCTTTGCATATAGGAAGTATGCCTGTATAAAAAACCACTTTACCGCCGGGCATACACCATGCGTTTACCTGGTCGGATTCAACCAAGTTAAACTCCCACTGAAATCCTTGCAACTCGGAACTCATATTATTCTCAGCAAAATATTGTTCAACCGATTTTTGGATTTTCCGACCAACCCTTTTTATCATTGCCGTATTTTTTTGATCGGTACTCAGTTCATTCTCTTGCAAGAATTGATCATACTGGGAATAACTCATCGAGAGAATTTGGGAGCTTGGAATTATATTAAGCTGTTTTCTGCCTGTGATGGCGACAGTGCTGCAGGCAATTACAATGAGAGATAAAATTACTGCTGCCGAAACATGTTTTAAAAACCTTTTACTCATACTATTCCTCAAACAAAATGGTGGACTAAATTAGAAACGGATGTTTAATAGTAACTATTATATGAATTGTAAGCAAGCTTACATTTTGCGTAAGTGATCTGAATCTATTTACGAACTAAAGCATCATACACTATAAAAATTATTATAAAAGGAGCTAACCATGACTGAACAACTAACCAAAGAGTCATTCAAAGAAAAAGTATTTGACTTTGAGAATGATAAGGATTGGAACTATAAAGGAAAATTGCCTGCTATAATTGATTTCTACGCTGACTGGTGCGGACCGTGCAAAATGGTTGCGCCAGTGCTTGAAGAATTGTCATATGAGTTCTCCAGGAAAATTAATATTTATAAAGTAGATACTGAAAAGGAACAAGAGCTTGCAGGAATGTTCGGTATAAGAAGCATTCCTTCACTGCTTTTCATACCTATCGGCGAAAAACCTCAAATGGCACAGGGAGCGCTTCCAAAGGACGCCTTGAAAGACGCAATAAACAACGTTCTCCTAAAAGTTGAATCTTTGGGCTAATTATCGTATCTTTTGTAGCTAATTTCACGCAAAATTGGGCCGATCACCCTTGGTGGTTGGCTTTCTTTATATTTTGTACACCTGTTTGGTCAAAAAAATTGACCCTATCATTTTGTATTCGGATTCAATTATCAGGAACAAATTTAATCCGAAAGTAGTTGACAGCTAGAAATTAGTAACATATTCAGTTTAGTTTAATAACAAAGGAGTGACGCTTAGTGAAAATCACAAAACAATTTACTAATCGAGAGAGCCAGAGTCTTGATAAATATTTGCAAGAGATTGGTAAAGAGGACCTGATTAATGCTGAGCAAGAAATTGAACTTGCAAAACTTATTAAAAAGGGCGACCATACAGCCCTTGATAAACTAACTAAAGCAAACTTAAGATTTGTTGTTAGCGTCGCCAAGCAGTATCAAAATAAAGGTTTACCTTTAAGTGATCTAATAAATGAAGGGAACATCGGGCTTATAAAAGCCGCTAAAAAGTTCGACGAAACAAGGGGGTTCAAATTTATCTCTTATGCTGTATGGTGGATAAAGCAGTCAATTATGCAGGCAATTGCAGATCAGTCAAGGATGGTTCGACTGCCTCTTAACCGCGTGGGTGCTTTAACAAAAATTTCTAAAGCTGCCTCTGAGCTTGAGCAGGAATTTGAAAGGAAACCTTCGACCGAAGAAATTGCAAAACAGCTTGAAATGGATGCTGAAGATGTTGCTTACGCTCTTAAAGTAGCCGGAAGACACGTATCCGTTGATGCACCTTTTAATCAAAGCGATAATGATAAAAGCAGCCTCCTCGATGTATTATCAAACAACGAACAGCCTGACCCTGATAACACATTGATGAAAGGTTCTTTAAAATCCGATATTGAAAGATCTCTTTCTACATTGAGCGAGCGCGAGGCCGAGGTTATCAGGCTATACTTCGGAATTAATACCGAATATTCGGCAACCCTTGAAGAAATCGGCGAAATGCTAAACCTTACACGTGAACGTGTTAGACAAATTAAAGAGAAAGCTTTACATAGGCTAAGACATTCTTCAAGAAGTAAAAATTTGCAGGTATATTTAGGCGCTTAGCCAAATACTTTTATTACAAAGATCAAAGCCCATGCTCATTGAGTTTGGGCTTTTTTATATCCAGAATCGGAGAAAGTAAAAAAGATATAATAACAACTAACACGCAGCCGATAAAATTAAACCACAGGTAAGGTATATCTGTAAAAACGAAACACGCTATAACAACGGTCTCTGCAATAGCTCCCCCAATAAAAACTGCATTGCCCTTTACATTTTTAAAGTAAAAGGCAACTAAAAACAAACCAAGTATTGTTCCGTAGAAAAGTGAACCAAGAATATTAACCGCCTCAATCAATGAGCCTAACATGTTGGCAAACGATGCAAAACCAATAGCATATATTCCCCAAAAAACTGTTGCAATCTTAGATACCTTTAAATAGTGCGCTTCCGATTCATCTTTTGCTACAAGCCGCTTGTAAATATCAATCACCGTTGTTGATGTAAGCGCATTAAGCTCGGCAGATGTTGAAGACATGGATGCTGAAAAAATTGCTGCCAGCACAAGCCCGACCAATCCAATAGGTAAAAAGTTGACAACGTAGCTAAGAAATATATAATTAGTATCGTTTGAATCGAATGACGGATTTGCCTGTGTCATCAATCCGATAGCCTCTTCCCTAACTTCCTTTTGCTGCTCGCTCTTTCTTTCGATTTCGGTTAGGATTTCAGCTTCGGCTTCCTCGTCTCCAGAATTAATTGCCGCAAGCATTTTCTTCAATTCTTCAGCTTTTGATAAGTGAATCCCCTGGAACTCTGCTTCGAGCTGACTGTACTGTTCGAAGTATTCCGAATCTTTTATTTTGTTTATTTCATTTTGATTAAAGAAAATCGGCGGGGCTACAAACTGGTAAAAAACAAAGACCATGGTACCGACAAAAAGTATAAAGAACTGCATTGGAATTTTTACCATCCCGTTAATCAGTAAACCCATCCTGCTCTGAGTTACGGAACTACCTGATAAATATCTCTGTACCTGGGATTGATCTGTGCCGAAATAAGAAAGCATAAGGAAGGTACCACCTATAATCCCCGACCAGAATGTATACCTATTGCTCAAATCAAAAGAAAAATCTATTGCATTGAGTCGACCCATTTTACCGGCAACAAACGCAGCGTCAATAGGAGAAACATCTTCAGGAAGTAGAATATAGATCATTATAAAAGCCGTAATCATCCCGAAAAAAATTATTATCATTTGCTGAAGATGAGTCTTGTTAACAGCATTTGTACCACCGATTGTAGTATAAATAGTTACAAGAACTCCAATACCGATTATAGTAAGTTGAAGATTCCACCCGAGCAAAGCCGAAATTATCAATGCCGGAGCAAATATCGTGAAACCCGCAGCTAAACCTCGTTGTGTTAAAAACAAAGCCGCCCCGAGAATTCTGTTCTTTAAATCGAAGCGCTGTTCCAGGTATTCGTAGGCAGTAAAAACATTCAGTTTGTGATATAACGGCACCGCCGTAATCGAAAGAATAATCATTGCAATTGGTAGTCCTATGTAGAACTGAACGAATCTCATACCGTCAACGTAGGCCTGTCCCGGAGTACTAAGGAATGTAATAGCGCTTGCCTGCGTGGCCATTATCGATAAAGCAACAGCATACCATGGGGTTGACTTGTTTGCAAGAAGATAGCTTTTGATATTTTTACTTCCGCGAGTTTTCCATGATCCGTATGCGGTAACGAAGATAAGAAAGCCGCACATGATAATCCAATCGATATAACTCATTTAAAGAACCTTGTGAATAGGTAGAACATTAGTATAAGAACCGCAGTTTGTGCAATAACAAATGCGTAAAGTTTATTCCATGATTTTAGTATCGGAGGTTTTTCACTGTCTTCAGGGTTAATTTTTTTTTCATCCATTATTCTTTTCCCCGGTAATAAGATTTACAAAAAGACGAATAGCGCCAGGTACTCCTGCAGGCAATTGCCTGAAGAACGATATACCTGTATAAATAAATTCACCTTCACCGTATGTCGCATATAGTAATGAGCCATGCTTAGGTTCTTCGCCTTTATCATTCCATTCAATCAAAGGAGTCATAATCGAATCCCAATCGCCGGCAAAATATAGCCCTCGTTCCTGTACCCAATTATTGAAATCTGTTTCAGTTATTTTGTTTGGATAATTTAGCAAGGGGTGGTTCGAATCAATAGTAACCGGCGATGCTTCGTCCGTAACCCGATCACGCGAAATAGTAAATTTATAAGGTCCAATTTTATTGGTTACCAGTCCAAACGATACATTGTATTGAACTATCAGTCTGCCTCCTTTAGCAACATAATCCAATAGCTTTTTATTCGCATGTTTGAGATAACTATTTGTATTGTATGCCCGGATACCTGTTACTATAGCATCATACTTCGACAGGTCACTTTGATTTATTCTCTCCTCATTAAGTATGTCTACATTATAGCCCAGTGATTTAAGCACTTCAACAACCTTATCCCCCGCCCCTTCTATGTAGCCAATTCTAGAAATTAACTTTGCCGTATTTACTTTTACAAGTTTTAACTCTGATGGAAATAAAATACTTTGAGTCGGTATATGATCATATTCAATATCTTTTAACAAATGACTAAATCTTTTTCCATCTACAACGGCAAAAAGTTCAAGTTTTGATTCGGTTGATTGATCTCCAGGTGTAACATTAACCAGGGCTTCATAAATTCCATATTTTTCCGGTATTACAAAATCAACTTTTAGGGGAGTTACTTGCCAACCGTTAGAAGTAACAAACTCCAATTTACCTGATACGTTGCTTCGGTAAGACTTTACTTCCATCTTAATTTCCTTTCCGGTGTTGTCTGCAAATATTGCAATATCTTTACCGGGATTTATTGTAACAACGGGACGCACTTCAACATCGCGATAGAGTTCGCCTTTAACACGGTCACGCCATCTATACATTACCGGGGTATCTATATTGAATTCAACCCCGTTCACATTTACCTCAAAGGTTGCAGTAAATGTTGGCTTTTCAATTGCCGGGGTTAAATCGTTGTAAACGGATTGGAAGTTATTTTTGATTTTATTGCCGGTTAACCAATACGGCTGCGAAATTGTTTGATTATCATCGAGCATTACTTTTATATCGTAGCTTTGCTGCTCGTTATTAACCAACTTTTTATTAGTTACTTCTTCAAAAAGATTACTGATCCAATATCTATTAAGCGTAAGATCAACATCACTCCTGTTAATAAGTGATAAACTTAAGTTAACACTATCACCTTGAGTATATGTGTAGTCAGCGGCAATTGCTTCTACCCAAAGCCCAGTGCACGATTGTATTAATTCCACAACCGCGGCTTTATGATATTCAACCCAGTAAGTTTGCTTCGCATTGTTTAACAGTGTGTATAATCCGGTCAAATCGTTTACTGATGCAGTAGGACGACTAATGTCAAATTCTGAGTTGAGCTTTTGTACTAATGCCTCAATTTTATCGCGTCCCTGTTCACGCGTCCAGCCGGTCTCGATACCATCGAACAGTGATGCAGTGCTTGAATCGCCGGCTAGAAATTTAAAATAAGCAGCCTGCTTTCCTCTAGCTGCAATTGCACCGAAGCCCTGGCTTTTATGTTTTGTCCTGCTCTCTGCAGAAATTTCCGTAAACGATTTTCCAAGCAATTTACTGTAGCCGCCAATATCTTCGACGATGTAACTGCTCAAATCACCGTCAAAATTCTGCATCCTTGGCAGCCAACTATCCCAGACGATTCGCCCGGCTTGCCATGTTTCAACTTGTGAT
>JANQLA010000211.1 GCA_028280855.1 Melioribacteraceae bacterium | reverse complement strand
GTATTTATAACAGCTACAGGCGTTAAAGATATAATTACAAAGAAGCATTTCGAAAAAATGAAAGACGGTGCGATTGTTTGTAACACCGGGCATTACGATTGTGAAATTAATCTCAACGATCTAGAATCAATGAAAAAATCTAAAAGGGTAGTTCGCGACAATAACGAAGAATACACCCTTAAAGACGGACGCAAAGTTTACGTGCTTGCACAGGGACGACTTGTAAACCTGGCAGCCGCCGAAGGTCATCCATCTGAAGTAATGGATATGTCCTTTGCCAACCAGTTTATGTCGCAGCTTAAACTTGCAATGTGGGATAAAGACGGAATTAATTTAAATCCGGAAGTCTATGATATACCTGAAGAACAGGATCAGGAAATCGCCGGTATAAAACTGAAAACGATGAAATACAAAATCGATAAGCTGACGAAAGAGCAGGAAGTTTATATGACCGATTACAGCGCCGGAACGTAACGGAAGATTCTATTTATTGAAGATGACATCTGTTTTTTTAGATGTCATCTTTTCGAATTATTATAGTTATCTAAATTATTTCAGCAGCAACACTTTCATCGACTTATTAAACTCACCGGCTTGTATATTAACAATGTACATTCCGCTTGCAAGGTTATTGCCGTCAAGCAACTCACTGTATTCGCCGCTTTCTTTTACTTCATTTACCAATTGGTAAACTTCTCTGCCAAGCATATCGTATACCTTTAGAACTACATGAGCTTTTGGGGGTAATGAGTACGTGATTCTTGTTGATGGGTTGAATGGATTTGGAGAAGAAGCAAGTGCAAATTTATTTAAAGGATCAGCCTCGTAATCATCATCATGATTTTTTTTGTGAGGTAACGATTCCGTATTTAGACCAACCGAGGCTAATTCAAATTCTGCAAGCTCATATAAGTAGGAATCTTTGTTTATTTTTGAAATTAAACCAGCTAGACAAGATTTTCCTTTTTCAATATCATTGAGATCATTAAAATAAATATGCGCTAAATTGATTTTTGCTCTGTTCGATAAGTCCTCACTCGTGCTATCGTTAACTAGGTTTTCATATATCTGTAAAGCGCTTAAAAAATCTCCGGTTCTCTCAAAATAAGTACCCTTTAAATAAAGTAACTCCAGTATAAGACTACTATTATTTAAGGAATGCATAACATTATCAATTTCAGAAATTGTCTCTGAAGCGCTACGACTTGCGGAAAGTAATGAAATGTAATAATTACAAAGCGATAGTAACCGGGGGTGATCCCGGTTAGATTTTAAGAAATCATCAAATAGTGTTTTGGATTTATTCAAATCCCCTTTAAGTATCGCGCTTAATAATTCTTTATACTTGTTATCAATACTTGATTTAAACAGCGTAAAATAATTTTCATTCGGAGATTGCATTCTTGAAGGCGGTGGCCCCGGCGGGTTTTCCAGGAATGGTCTAAAATCCATTGTTCCGTAAAAATCGGTCGATGAATCAGGACCAGCAGCGCTTCCCCAGTAATTTTTACGCGCGTAAATTGTATTACTGGTTAAGTTCTCAATCTCGTACCCTCCATTTGAGTAAATACTATTAAATCCGTCCGGGTCTACAACTCCTAATACCGGATCCGAACTTCCCGTTATTGTTATTCCCTCACCTGTATTACTCGCAATAGAATTATAGCCGCCCCACAGGTAACCGTCATTATATATCAAGTAAGGATCTGCAGAACCAAAGCAAGCTAAACCATAGTTATCGTTTGATTGAATAGTGTTACTGCCTAAATAAGGATCGCTGTTTGAAAATAAGGCTATTCCTCTTTCGTTACTCGATATATCGTTTGAAGCTAAAGTAGGTGAGGAATTATATAGGTAAAGGCCATAGTAAGCATTATTAGTAATATCATTATTATCAATGTGATGGGTTGTCCAACTTGGCGAGTAGCTGTTACTAATTTTAATTCCATGGGTATTATTATCTATTGTTGAATTTTTGATAATAGGTGAAGCATTAGAAACGTAAATTCCAGTGTAATTATATTCTAACTTTGTATTATTATTTATTTCAGGTGATGAACCAACTACATAAATACCGGTAGTATTGTTAGAAATTTTACAATTCGAAACAATACCCGTCGAACCACTCTCGAACTTGATACCTGAATGAGCATTTTGTACCGCTATTGTATTTAATGAAACAGACCCTCCGGCATTTACAATCATCCCATTAGAACTACCATTGTGGAAATTGAGTCCCGTCGGATTCTCTGAATTACCCGTTGCAAACAATTGCCCTTTTATAATAAAACATGAATTGTTTTTAAAGTTATAGCCGCCATGCGTTAAATAAATTTTACTACCACTAGTTGTACTAAGCCCCCACTCATATTCTCCACCAGGCAAAGTATAGTTAGATCTTATCAATTTGCCACTATATAAAAATGAAACTCCAACTTCATCGTCGAATGCTAAATTTCTCCAATGCGTAGTACCTGAAGAATATAAAGCATACATAGTTGCAGTAGAATAAGTTAAATCTACATGTCCCATTCCTATTAAATGTCCTATTTCATGGGCTGCTACTGACTGGATATCAATTATTACATTATTATCTGAAGTAGTCCATGTGAAATCCCTACCGTTAAAGACAATATCAGCATCCAATAATTCATTTGATGAATTAACGGTAATAATCGTCATCGCTAAGTAATCATCCTTAAGAGGTCCGTTCGACTCATATTCATCATCCCCGGATTCCGCCCAATATAAAACATTGTACCCGTCATATCCCCACCGGCGAGACGAAGAGCCCGAACAACTAGCAAATGTAACATTTGCGGTCGAAACATTTTCCCAGGCGGAAAATGCGGCATCACAAGCTGTAATTGTTGCGCTCTCGGAAACATCATGCGCTCCCCCGGTTCCAATATACCAGGGTACGTTGGAATAATTTGCCCAATGGGCAATACCTTTCGTACCCATGGGCACGAATTCATCTATTTGCGAATGCGCCTGGTTGTATGTCGTAGTTTTAATGTATGTTTCTTGTGATATTAATCCTGAATGTTCTGTAAAAAAGATTAATAATATAAAATATGCAAAATACGATTTCATGATTCCCTCCCTTTCAATTTTAATTCAATTAGTTAGCTGCGTGATCAATTTTTCAAATTCAGCAAGTTCAAAATAATCTTTGCTGGAAATGTTGATTGTACCTAACGAATTATTAATTGCTAAAGGTTGGAAATTATTTCTAAGACATACAAACCTGCCGTCATTACTTATGTCAAATTTACCTTTGGAAATGCTTGACAATTCATACAGGAATTTTTGATTCGATTCTCCGAGTTTCGACAGATAAAGTATAGCCTCTTGGTTATTAAAAAATCTAGCCGTCCCAACCGCATACATAGTAATATCGTCAACGGTTCCGCCGAGAGTTTTAATTTTAAATGTAGAGTTTTCTTGCAAATCACCTTTGTAAGATTTGAGAACTATAAAGGTTGTTTCTGAGAATATCCTGTTTTGCTTTGTATCAGAGTAGTAACTTTTGCTATCAATAGTTTTCACTCTTACAATGTCGCTGCTGTAACTACATAATTCCTCAAGTGTTAATTGGTTAAGCTGACTAAAGATTTGAGGATAGAGAAAAAGTGTTAGCAGAAAACCATAGCAAATAATTTGAAAAAATTTTCCCACTTGCGCCTCCTAATTATTTTATTTTAAGTAGATTAATTTTGCTGCCTTAAAATTTTCCGTAGTTGTCAGTGTTACAAAGTATATTCCGCTTGGCAGCTTCATTGAACCCGGATCAAAAACAACCTGGTGTTCATCTTTTATCCTGGTAGTATTCTCTAAATCAACCACCTTTTCTCCCAGGGAATTAAAAATAGTAAGCGTTATGAAATCTTCTTCATTACTTCTAACTTTCAAATTGCACACTGAATTAAAAGGATTTGGATATACGGAAAGATTAACAAAGATCTTATTTGAATTATTATATTCGTTTGTAATGCCGGTAACTATATTGGGAGTATAAAATATTACTCCGTCTTTACCTACCATCCATACTTTACCGCCGTATTTGTCCAATGCGTGCATTGGATTTGCAGAATCCGGCAGGCTTTCGATTCTCCATGATCCTGCGGCGTCTGTAGTGTGGACCAAACGGGGATCTGAACCCCCTAGTTTACAGACCAAGGCATACATTTGATAGTCGGAGACCTGTTCAAAATCGAGAATTACATTGCCCGGTAATGTAAAAATAGTATCTGAAGGGGAAGTGAAATCAAACTTTTCCCATGTTAGTCCCTGGTTAGTACTTACAGCGCCCCCGAAACCGCCCACCCAAAAGGAGCTAGCGGACCGGGCGCTCAAACGAGAAACAGGAGGTTGCGGAATTTCGCTTATTATATTCCAGCTTATTCCGCCATCCACTGTTTCATATAAATATGTTGAGTTGAAGTTATCCATGTAAGTACCGCCAAGCATCCAGCCGGTTTGTTCGTTTATAAATTGCAAAGCAGTAAAAAAATGGCGTCCGGGATCGTCACCCCACCTGTTTCTTATTATTTCGTCCCATGACCTGCCGCTGTCTCTACTTCTTATTACCACTCCTCCTGCTTCACTTGCGTCACCATCCCCGGTCCAGCTTCCAACGGCAAGTAATGTGTGATTGTCAAGAATTGCAATATCCAAAAAATCATGAGGAACACCCGTATTCAGTTCATACCAGGATTCACCTCCATTTATTGTTTTAAGGATGATTTTATCGCCTGCAATGTACCCTTTATTTGCATCCATAAAATAAACCTTTCTAAGTCTCAGACCGCCGACCGGTGAATATTGCCGCACCCATGTCTCTCCTGCATCTACAGTATGAATTATAGATGAACTATCACCAACAGCCCAGCCCCGGTATTTTGATTAATGAAAAAAACATCGGTTAAATCAACATCAACACCACTGACTTGTTCAATCCATTGCGTGTAACTTAATATTGGAAATACAACGAATACTAATAGTGAATAAATTGTTCTACTCATTTTAATCTCCATTCCCCGATAAATAAAATCATTTAATAAACTGACACGGAATACACAGAAAAATAAAACATTCACCATGTTTTATTTTTCAATTGGAAATTCGGTCACTTAAAATTTCGGAAGGTTTTATGGAATAAACTTCTTCTTTCATTCTGCACCTCCGAAGCAATTGAATATAATTGATCTACCAGCCTAAAAGCGGTAGCTCATTAAATTATATTGTATTTAGAATTAGTTCTTCGCAACTCCTAATCCCCACATCCTTTAGCGCATCCCAACACCTTTTCCCCGGCGAGTGAAACTTTTTGAAGAGAATAAAAGAATCACTTTGCAACTTAGAGCTATTTTCTTTAAAGCCAAGTAAATTAAAAATAAAACAAGGGGTGTTAGATTATTTGCTTGAATTTTACAGGAAAATCAAAATTTGTGATGAATTTTTGCCCTTTAAAACTTCAATATTCGACATTTCTTGTTCAGCATTCGATATTCATCCAGGGGTTACGACATGGGTCATCAGAACTCTGAATTCGGCACTCAGTTTCAATATCGAATATCGAACAGTCAATTTTGAATAATGAAGTTGTGAGGCGACTGTGATCAAACTATTTTTGTGCTGGTGACAGATTACTAATCCGTGATATGCTAATCCATGAAACCTTACTCAGCCTCATTCTTGAAGATCAACTCAATAGTCGTTCCTTTGTTCTCTTCACTTCTGCAGCCGACTTCGGCGCCGTTTAATTCTGCAAGTCTTTTCACAAGGAACAACCCGAGTCCGAGTCCGTCGTACTGTCGGGAGTAGCCCATCTGTTCCTGGCTGAAAGGCGTAAACAATAAACGCTGGTATTCTTCGGAGATTCCCTCACCCGTATCGGTAACCATTGTATAAATATAACCGTTGTCCTCCTTTAACTCGATTGATATTTTGCCCTCTTCTGTATAAGTAAAAGCATTGTCAAGCAGGTTTTCAAATATTTTTTCAATCGAGTACTCATCGGCGGTAACAATATAATTCTTTGTACCTTTGTCGCTTATTGTAAATTCAATTCTTGTTTCTTCGGAAATAGATTGAAATTTTCTATAGATGTTATAAAGCGCATCGTAGAGATTGATTTTGGTTTTATTAAACCTATAGTTCTTGGTATGAATTAAAGATACGTTAATCAGCAGGTCAACTGAGCGAACCAGCCGTTTGCCGCTGTTTTCTACAAGGAGCAAAAGCTCCCTGTATTCTTCGTCCAGTAAATCCTTGCTTTCCTCATAGACCGTTCGTGCATTACCCTGAACAGAAGCCAGCGGAGAACGGATTTCGTGCGAGATGCGGGAAAGAAAATCATCTTTCAAATCATTTGCACGTCTTGCTTCATCAAGCGCCTGCCTTAGTTCTTCATCCTTTTGTATAAGCTCTGTTATTTCCCTCCCGTACATTTGTGCAATTCCGTGCCTGCTTATGCCGTGAATAATCCATTGATAAATTTTATCGTCAAGATCAGATATAAATTTCAGGTGGCTGTTGTTGGTAATAAAATCTTCTATATCCATGTTTGCAAGTTCGGGGAACAATTGTTTGACGGTTTTCAGGTGAAAATCATTTCCTTTAAAAGCCTCGTGAGCCGCATCGTTTGATAGATTTATTTCACCGTTTTCATCGAATCTGAATATGGGATCGGGCGAGTACTTGGCAAGCATGGCAGCCAACTTCGCTTCCTGCAAACGAACATTTTCTTTGTCTATAAGATGCCTTTTCTTAAGCGGTATAATAGCATAGCGGTAGTAAACATATACTACCGCTAAAATCACAATCAGTATTACAAAAGAAAATATTATCGGGTTATTCAAGCTTAACCAGGAGTCGAGGGTCATCTTCTCGAAAGATTGAAAAGAAGAGTCCGAAGAGGATCTGGAAGATTGAAGTAACAATAAAGTATTCATTTGCAAACTCAGTGTTTAGTATGTATGAAGAATATTTTATTAGTGTTGTTAGTTGGTAGAAAATTAGTATTACATAAAACAAATTGTAAGCTTTATAATCTATATTTATTTCAGCAAACCGTTTTAATAATAAAAGAAATATTGAGATGTCGCATAGTAAAATACCAGCAAAATAGGCAACCTGATTTTCAAAAAAAAAGGAAACAGTCACAAGTAATAACAGTAAACTTGTAAAAAAAATCCAATAGCTCTTAAGAAGCTTCCGTTTTAGTAATGCAAGAAAGCATAAATATGCAATAATAAGAGAAAATTCATTTGGCAATTTATAATTAAAAATCTGCCAGTATATTAACTGCACCGGATCGTGAAAAGCTAATGGAAGAAAAAAATAAAATAGTGTTGTCTTATAATTCCTTATCGGTGGAATTATCCATAAAAATGCTGATATAGTTAATATAATATACACTTACTAATCGCAAAAAGGCGGGCAGTGAACACTTCTCTCCAACGTAACAGTACCATAAGTAACTGTAAACACCTCGTCTCTCATTTCCAGGCTAACGTATTCCTCGCTACTTTTGGAGAGTAACTCTTCAAGTACCGACTTGGAATAGAGGTGCATAACATCGCCGGCGGCAAGCCTGTAATTTTGTGGTCCCATTTTTATATTACGTTTTGAGTCCGTAACCAGGGCATTGTCACCTGCCATTTTGAACATCACGTACTTATCTACGGATTGAATAGCTTTTTTAAGTTCATCAACTTTAATTTTTACAACGGAATTAACTTTGCCGAAAAGTTTGTTTGCTTCCTCTTTTGTAAATATCTCGCCTACTTTGCCGAGTTCCTTTTGAGCAAACAAATTAGAAGTTAGCATAAAACAAAACAGAACGAAGATGGTATAAACTACTTTTTTCATCTTAACCTCCCCAGGGGTTTGTTAGTAATTACAAAAAATAATTAATGGAATATCCCGGCAATTCGAACCCCACAGAACGAACACGAGTTATTCTGAATATCATTTGATAAAATCGAATGCCAATTTCGTTTTATCAAAGGCTTACGACATTTTGGACAATAAGTAGTTTGCCCGGAAACGTCGTGAACATTGCCCTCGTACACATAATTAATACCTGCTTCGCGGGCAATTCGGTATGCTGCTTGTAGCGTAGTTGAAGGAGTGCGTGGCTTATCCCGCATCTTAAAGTCGGGGTGGAAGGCGGTAAAGTGTATTGGAACATCTATTCCCAGCGTATCGATAATCCAATTACACATTTTCTTTATCTCCCCGGGTGAATCATTTTCTCCCGGAATTAATAAATTTGTTATTTCGAACCAAACGTTCGTTTCATTTTTTAGCCATCGCAAAGTATCAAGAACATCGTTTAAATGCGAGAAAGTAATCTTATGATAAAAAATTTCACTGAAGGATTTTAAATCCACATTCGCTGCATCAATATATTTATACACTTCTTTTCGCGCCTCTTTATCAATATATCCAGCGGTTACCATCACTGTTCTAATCCCCTCCTCCTGCGCAAGCTTCGAAACGTCTATTACGTACTCGCCGAAAATTGTCGGGTCATTATAAGTGAAAGCTATTGATGGAACATCGTGCTTCTTTGCCAGTTCAATGACCTGCTCCGGCGATGCATAATAAGAATTATTATTATCAATTTTTGCTTTGCTTGTTGACCAATTCTGGCAAAACTTGCATCCCAAATTACACCCTGCAGTACCGAAGCTAAGTATCTGGGTACCGGGTAAGAAATGGCTAAGCGGTTTCTTTTCAATCGGGTCTACTGCAAACCCCGTAGGACGCCCGTAGCCAATGGAATACATTCTGCCGTCAATATTCTTGCGAATATAGCAGAACCCGTTTTGTCCTTCGCCTAAAGTGCAGTAGCGAGGACAAAGCGTACATAGGAGTTTCCCGTTTTCCGCCGGTTCCCACCATTTTGCAAGTGTAAGTTCATCGGTATTCATAAATACGTCAGCTAATTCTTTCTCTTTTTCTTTTTGGGTGAATGATGCGCGGGAGCTTTAAGTCTGCTCCGCATTTCTTTCAGGTTCTTTTCTACCAATCCGAAAATTGTGTTTGCTTCAAAGTTACCAAGTCTATTCCGAGCACCCGCTTTAACACCCGTAAACAATTCAACCGCTCCCTCTACTCTGCTTACCGAATAAATTCGAAACTCTTTTTTCTTTACTGATTCAACTACATCATCCTTGAGCATAAGATCTTTCAGGTTTTGCACAGGAATAATTACACCCTGTTTCTTGTTAAATCCCCTTTGTTTACACAGGTCATAGAAACCTTCAATCTTTTCGTTTACTCCGCCGATAGGTTGTATATCTCCCTTTTGATTTACGGAACCTGTAATTGCCAGGGACTGTTTTAACGGCACACCCGAAAGGCAGGAAAGCAGCGCGCAAATTTCGGTTATCGAAGCGCTGTCTCCGTCGATCTTACCATAGCCTTGCTCAAATACCAAACTTGCATTAAAAGAAAGGGGAATTTTCAGTCCGAAAGTTTCACGAAAATAGCCGGCTATTATAAGCACGCCTTTGTTATGAGTGTTGCCGCTTAGCCCGGCTTCTCTTTCAACATTTATTATAGATCCGTTGCCCAATGACACTGAAGCGGTAATTCGTGTTGGTTTTCCAAATGAATAATGATTTCCGCCGTAAACCGCCAAGCCGTTTACCTGGCCAACTCTTTCACCTGTAGTGTCAATAAGTATCGATCCGTCGGCCATCATCTCGTTTACCTTTGATTCATATAACCCGTGCCTTTCCCTCATCGCTTCGTAAGCATGATTAACGTGGTATGAAGTAACAATTTTATCACCGGTATCACGCGCCCAAAAACACGCTTCTCTTACAAGATCGGTGATGTAAGCAAAGCGCGTCGTTAACTTTGATTTTTCACCTGCATACCTTGCAGAGTACTCTACGGTGGTGGCTATAGCTGTCGAATCGAAATCAAGTAATACTTCTTTTTCAATTATTTTTTTGATTACCTGCACGTACTCAACAAGAGTCTTTTCCGTGCGTTTCATTTCATAATCGAACTCGGCTTTCACTTTAAATATTTTATTAAAATCGTCTTCCTCAGCGGAAAGCAACGAATATATATAATTGTTGCCGATGAACAGAACCTTTGTATTAATCTTAATGGGTTCCGGTTTAAGCACACTCGCCTGAGCCTGGTATTGATTCATCGTGTCCCGAATTTCCAGTATTCCGTGAAGAAGCACCCTTTTCAAAGTACGCCAAACCCCGGGTTCGGAAAAAGCGTCCATTGCGTTAATTACGATGTAACCGCCGTTTGCTCTTAGAAGAGAACCTGATTTAATCCTTGTGAAGTCCGCGTACCATCCGCCCCTGCCGTCGCTGAATTTTTCTATCGCCCCGAACATGTTACCCATACTCGGCGAAGTTTCTATTACGACAGGGCATGTAGTTACTTTCGAGTTATCCAGTATTACGTTTACTTCATATTCTTTAAGATAATCAACATAAACGCCTTCTTCCGTTTGTTCCCGAATCGGGCGCTGACCTTTAAATACCTCGAGATTTTCATGTATGTTTTCAACTACATTTTCAATGTACAGTTTAACTTTTTTGATTTTGTATGATGATTTAAGGTGGTCAAAAGTAGCATTTATTATATGCGTTACTTCATCTGTTTCCAGCTGCTTCACTTTTTCCTTGAATTCCTGGTTCAGCTGCAAACTTTTTCTGAAAACCTGTTGAAGTTCTTCCTGGTAAGCTGCATATTTTTTTGTGATGTCCTGGGCTTTTCGCTTCGTTACTTTCTTTGCCATTACAAGTTCGTCGAGCTGCTGTACAAATACCGGCTTGTTATCAACAAGCGCCATAATTTCGGGACGTGCAACCTCGCCTACTTTTACCTGCCCTAATGCAAAATTATCCTTTCTCAACTTTGTTTCGAATTGATCCAGAAGCGCCTGCTGCGATTGCCCGTAAGACGATATCATTTTTTTCTTCTGCTGAACAAAAATTTCCGACTCCAAAACCTGCGGTATATTTTCCTGCAGGAACTGGATTGCATTTTCCATATCACGTTTAAACTTTAGTCCTTCGCCGCAGGGAAATTCCAGCAAAATCGGGTGGTCTTCATTTTCAAAATTATTTACGTATGCGTAATCATAAAGGGTGGGGCAGTCCGGGCTTATTTCCTCCAGCATTTTTTTAATCGTAGTTAATTTGCCTGTTCCGGATAACCCCGTGATAAAAATATTATAGCCGGGGCTTCGCAGATCAACGCCTAGCTTTAATGCTTTCATTGCTCTTTCTTGTCCGATTATCCCCTCAATCGAGTTAAGCTCACTCGTCGAATGGAATTCGAAACTTTTGGGGTTGCACTGCCATTTTAATTCTTCCGGTTTTAAGGCTTGATGTCTTGGCGCTGGTTTATAAGGCATAACAAGAGGCTCCAAAAAGGTTTCTGCACAATTTAGATATGTAAAATAACATTAATAAAATACGATTGAAATATATAAAACCCGTTAGGGAAGTATCAATTATCTAAGTTCATCATTCGATACAAAAGTGAATTTTTTTTATAATTGACAAAAATCGCGTGCCCGGCATTTAAAAATTCATCGCTTACCGTAATCATTTTTTACTAACTTTGGACTCTTGAATCCACACCTTTGGTGCAGGGATTTGTATGTCTTGTTTAAAGGATCGAGGTAACATGTCTTACAACTTATTAAAAGAATTTTACAATACCGAAAATATCAAAGACTTCATTCATCAATTTAATTCTTCGCGTAAAGAAAACATACCGCTTTATACAAGCAGGATGCAGGGATCGTCACTTGCCGTACTGGCAAAACTTCTGTTCGAAAAAGAAGACCAGGTTTTTATTATAACCGATAGTTTGCAGGAAGTTAACGAACTAAAAGTAGAATTAAGCCTGCTGGGGATATCCGATTTTGTAATTGAGATAAACGAGCTGAGCAGAGAAAAAATTCAGGAAAAATTAACAATAATAAATAGCGAAGATAAATTTATTCTTATATCAACTCCGGGGTTTCTAATTTACCCGTTACCGGTAAAAGATGAAATACAAAAGAACACAACAACAATTGAAACAGGCGCCGAACTTTCTTACGATGATCTAATTGAATACCTGCATATTTCAAATTACTCGAAAGATAAATTTGTTGAAAGTCCCGGCGATTTCTCTGTGCGGGGAGCAATTATAGATTTTTGGTCGTATAGTGAAAGCCGCCCGTGCCGCTTGGAATTTGACGGCGATTTCCTGGAATCTATACGTTACTTCGATCCGGATAGTCAACGATCTTCCAGCAGAGTTAGCAAGGTTACTGTTGCATCCCGGGTTGAAGATACTTCCAAAACGCAATCAACAATAATATTCGACTATCTTGATGATCCTGTTGTTATCGCAACAAGTACACAGTTAAGCGAGCTTTTTAGTGAAGAAAATAAAGTTGTATCGAACAACGACATAACTGTTGATATTGATGATGAGTTAAAAGAGGAATTATTTGAAGGGCATGATACCGGTCAAGATAGCGGAAATGAAATGTTTGAGACCCTAAATCACGAGCTATCTTTTGATAAATTGATGAACCAACAATGCAAATGGATTATACAACAGGAGATTGGCATAGATGATCCAAAATTCAACTTCGACTTTCACCTAACCCCACCGGTTAATTCAAATTTTAAAGTGCTCGCCGCAATACTTATAAAATATTCGAACGAGGATTACAGGGTAATTATAACAGCCGAAAACGAATTGCAGGTTAAAAGACTTACAAGTTTGCTCTCGGATTTTAACCCGGAGGTGGCAACACTTATTGAAACAAAATCGGTTGTTATTGTTGATCTTCCGATTAAAAAGGGATTTGTTTTAAAAGATGAAAAGTTGCTTGTGCTAACAGATTACGAGATATTTAACAAGCCTTACCGTACGAAAATCTCATCTAAACAAAAATATAAGAAATCGAAAGCACGTGATTTGGCATCACTTAAAATAGGTAACTATGTTGTGCACGAAACTTTCGGAATTGGTAAATACGCCGGTCTTGAAACTATTAACATCGGCCTTACTCAGCAGGAAAGCATAAAGATTTTATATGCCGACGGCGATGTAGTTTATGTTAACCTAAACTACCTTGCACTCGTAAAAAAGTTTTCTTCGAACGAAGAAATGACTCCGCGGCTTACCAACCTGAAAAACAACGAGTGGAAAATAACCAAGCGCAAGGTAAAAACTAAAATTAAAGACGCCGCCCGCCAGTTGATCCAACTATACGCCAAACGAAAGTCGACAACAGGTTATAAATTTGCTCCGGATACGGTTTGGCAGCGGGAGCTTGAAGCATCGTTCATGTACGAAGATACACTAGATCAAGCAAAAGTTACGGATGAACTAAAAGTCGATATGGAAAGTGAGAATCCTATGGACAGACTCGTATGCGGCGACGTAGGGTTCGGCAAAACGGAAGTTGCAGTTCGAGCCGCATTTAAAGCTGTTAACGACAACAAGCAAGTTGCTTTACTTGTGCCTACAACCATTCTGGCAGAGCAGCATTACAACACATTTAAAGATCGATTAGGCCAGTTTCCCGTCAAAGTCGAATCGCTTTCAAGGTTCTCAACCAAGAAGCAGCAGGATGAAACCGTAATGCGTTTGAACAACGGGAAATCCGATATTGTAATAGGTACTCATCGATTGCTGTCTAAAGATATCCGATTCAAAGACCTTGGTTTGCTTATAGTTGATGAAGAACATCGTTTTGGAGTTATGCATAAAGAGAAGCTTCGTTCGCTTCGTGCAAATGTTGATACATTGACTTTAACAGCAACCCCCATTCCACGTACACTTAATATGTCTCTATTAGGCGCTCGTGACTTATCCATTATAGCTACACCGCCCCCAAACAGAATCCCAATTGTAACAAAAGTTGAGATGTTCGATATAATAAAAATCCGCGAGTGGGTAATGCAAGAGATAAATCGTGACGGGCAAATTTACTTTGTGCATGATCGGGTTCAATCAATCGATAAAATAGCGGCTTACCTGCAACGGCATATTCCCGGTATTAAAATTGCTATTGCGCATGGGCAGATGAGACCGTCGCAGCTCGAAAAAGTGGTACATGACTTCCTCGAAAAAAAATACCAAATGCTCATTGCAACAAAGATCATCGAGTCGGGACTAGACATTCCAAATGTGAACACAATTATTATCAACCGGGCGGATCGTTTCGGCTTGGCTGAACTGCACCAGCTCCGCGGGCGCGTTGGACGCTCTGATCGCCAGGCATTCGCGTATTTGCTGGTGCCTTCGTTAAACACTATTACGAAGAAAGCCGTAAGACGTCTTGCGGCAATCGAAGAATACACCGACCTCGGCGAAGGATTCAATCTATCTATGCGCGACCTTGAAATTCGGGGTGCGGGTAACTTGCTCGGCACAGAGCAGAGCGGAGCAATTGATGCTGTTGGATTTGACCTCTATGTAAAAATGCTTGATGAAGCTGTTGAAGAATTAAAGCAGAGTGAATTCAAAGAAGAGTTCAAAGACCTGCCGAAATCCGAAGATCGTTCTGCGCCTACAATTGATACTTATTTTGAAATCGGAATTCCCAAAGATTATATGCCCGATCAGGCTGACCGGCTTAGTTTTTATACTGCTATGTTTTCAATCATCAAAATTGAAGAGATGGATGAAATACTTGAAGAGCTTCATGACCGTTACGGGCGCGCACCTGAAATGGTGCAGCAACTCGTTTTGGCGGCTAAGCTTCGCTTTTATGCATCCATCGCGTTGTTAGAAAGAATCGTCGTAAAAGAAGACAAAGTTATAATCATCTTACCCAAAGGCGACCGCGAAGAGTTTTACAAAACTAAGTTTTCAATTCTCATGGAATTCATCATGAAAAAGTACTCACGCGATATTCAGTTCAAACAAGGTAAAGAAGTAATGAAACTGGAAATGCGAAATAAGTTTGATGAACCCGATGATGTGTTGCTTTACCTGATAGAGTTTTGCAAGGAAGTGATTGAAGTAGTTAAGTAGGTCACAACCTTCAACGTCACCGGTTTTTGACGTTGAAGGTTTACATTGTGCAGACCGCCTAACCTTCGAGGAGAAAAATAGTCGCCTCGAAGGATAAGCGTTCGTCTTACCCTCAAGATAACCTACTCTTTCCTTGAGGGTTAACATAGCTTGAATGTTGAGATAAAATTCTGTAGTAAGTAAATTTGCGAAAATCCGGAGGGCATATGACAAGTTCGCGTGATTTCCAAAAAGACACCTACCATCATCTCTACAATCGCGGGGCAAACAAAGCGCGCATATTTTATGAGCTAAAAGATTACCAATTCTTTCAGCGAAGATTAATTAAATACAAGCAAAAGTATTCTATTGAAATACTTTGCTACTGCTTAATGACCAATCACTTCCACTTATTCGTGAAACAAACAACGGCGGAGAAACCAATCAATAAATTCGCAGGTGATCTTCTAAACTCATATACGAAATCAATTAATAAAAAATACAAACGAAGCGGCGTACTGTTTCAAGGACGTACTGAGAACAAGCCGGTGTTTGATGAGAAAGCTTTTCCTGTTTTAGCAAAGTATATTTTACTAAATCCTGTTTATGCAAATCTTTGTAAAAAGTTTTACGACTACGAATATTCAAGCGCCAAAGAGTTGTTGGGAGTAGCCGAAAATAATATTACCGAACTAACAATTCTGGATTACTTTAAAAACAGAGAAAAGTTTGTCGAATTCATTAACGAAGAAGACCGATTTGATTTGATTCAAACGTATCTGCATGATTAACCTTCAAGGTCAATGGTCCTTGTCCTTGAAGGTTAAGAGACCCTTCCCGTGTGCAACCTCTCAGGTAGTAGCTACATAACCTTCGATGTAAATTTTGTTAGTCTTCAAAGGTTAGTGAAGGTCGACTTAGATGATAATGTTAAGGGGGATTGAAGATTAATTTAGCATCTAACATCTAACCTTGAAGGTCATAGAACAGTTACCTTCAAGGTTTATTCGGGGAATTAAGACGACCGGTCATTTTGTTAACGTGGAATTAACTGTCAAAAAATAGTGTTTTTTAGTAAGTTTCCAATCGTAAATTTTATGAGTAACATGAATCCGCCCAAACTGTGTGTGCAGGCGTAAAAAATTGCGAAAATACAATGAAAAGGTACAAAATGGACGAAATTAAAACCAATGGTAACAGCGAAATCACAGAGCTTGAGAACAAAGAATGGCTCGAATCGCTGGAATTCGTATTGCAGGAAAGCGGCCCGGAGCGCGTAAAAGATCTTTTGCATGAACTTGATAACTACGCTCATGAAGAGGGAGTTGAACTCCCATTCACCGCCAACACACCGTACATCAATACTATTCCCGCAAAGAAGCAGCCGCACTTTCCAGGCGGACGGGAATTAGAAAGACGGATAAAGAGTATCATCCGCTGGAACGCGATGGCTATGGTTGTTCGTGCCAACAAGCATTCCGCCGGAATTGGCGGACATATTTCAACTTATGCTTCCGCTGCAACTTTATACGAAATTGCTTTCAACCACTTCTTTCGCGGAAAAGACGAAAACTACGATGGCGATCAAATCTATTTCCAGGGTCATGCAGCGCCCGGTATATATGCAAGGGCTTTTCTCGAAGGACGATTATCAGTTGAACAACTGGAAAACTTCAGACGCGAATTGCAGCCCGGCGGCGGACTATCATCGTACCCGCACCCATGGCTGATGCCCGACTTCTGGGAATTTCCAACCGTATCAATGGGGCTGGGACCCATAATGTCAATTTACCAGGCGCGTTTCAACCGGTACCTTGAAGATCGCGGATTAAAACGACCAAGTGAGTCAAAGGTATGGGCTTTTCTCGGTGACGGCGAAACAGACGAGCCGGAAACACTTGGCGCTATTTCGCTAGCTGCTCGTGAAAAACTTGATAACTTAATATTCGTGATCAACTGCAACTTACAAAGACTCGACGGGCCTGTTCGCGGAAACGGTAACATTATCCAGGAACTCGAAGCGGTATTTAGAGGAGCAGGCTGGAATGTAATTAAAGTTATCTGGGGTTCTGAGTGGGATGATTTACTCGAAAAAGATAAGACAGGTTTACTTGTTCGCAGGATGAACGAAGGCATTGACGGTGAATCTCAAAAGTATATAGTAGAACCGGGTGATTACACACGCGATCATTTTTTCGGCAAGTATCCCGAACTGCTGAAACTTGTCGAAGATTTGACTGATGAGCAAATTGCTAAAATGAAACGCGGTGGTCATGATCCCGAGAAAGTTTATACTGCATATAAATTTGCAGTAGAGCATAAAGGAGCGCCAACCGTAATTCTTGCCCGAACTGTAAAAGGTTACGGATTAGGTGAAGCAGGCGAAGGCAAAAATATCACTCACCAACAGAAAAAATTGAACGAAGAAGAGTTAGCGGAATTTAGAACAAGATTCGGCACCCCAATTTCAGATGAAGACGTTGCCAACGCCCCATTCTACAAACCTTCAGAAGACAGCGCCGAGATTCGCTATCTGAAGGAAAAACGCAAAGCGCTCGGAGGTTATGTTCCGAAACGAATGGTAAAAGCGCAGCCTATTCAAACTCCCGCGGAAGAATTGTTCGAAGAATTTTATAAAGGGACCGAAGGACGCGAAGTTTCTACAACGATGGTTTACGTTCGAATACTGACCAAGCTTCTTAAGGATAAAGAAGTTGGTAAGTTGATTGTACCAATTGTTCCCGACGAAGCCCGTACTTTTGGTATGGAAGCATTGTTCCGCCAGGTCGGAATTTATTCGCACGCCGGGCAGTTGTACGAACCTGTGGATCGAGACAGTTTACTTTACTACAAGGAAGCTAAAGACGGGCAGATTCTTGAAGAAGGAATTACGGAAGCCGGGTCAATATCGTCATTCATTGCTGCAGGTACGGCTTACGCAACTCATGGAATTAACACTATCCCATTCTTCTCATTTTACTCGATGTTCGGATTCCAGAGAATCGGTGACTTGGCGTGGGCTGCAGCGGATATGCGTTGTAAAGGTTTCTTACTGGGCGCTACTGCCGGGCGTACAACTCTTGCGGGCGAAGGTTTACAGCACCAGGACGGCAATAGTCACCTTCTGGCATATACGATTCCGAATTGTGTAACTTACGATCCCGCTTACGCATATGAATTGGCGGTTATTCTTCGAGACGGCATTTACAGGATGTATGAGAAACAGGAAAATGTTTTCTATTACATTACGGTAATGAATGAAAACTATGCTCAACCTGAAATGCCAAAAGGAAAAAATGTTAAAGACGGCATCTTAAAGGGTATGTATAAATTCAAAGCCTCCAAGAAAAAATCTGCTAAAGTGAAGGCCCATTTAATGGGAAGCGGAACTATTCTTAACGAAGTTATCAAAGCCTCGGAAATACTTGAAAAAGACTACTCGGTTTCTGCCGATGTTTGGAGTGTAACCAGTTACAAAAATTTGCATGTTGACGCGATGAATACTGAAAGATGGAATATGCTTAATCCTGAAAAGAAAGCCAAAGTGCCTTACATTGCCGAAGTAACAAAAGGCGAAAAAGGCGTGTTTATTTCAGCATCGGATTACGTGCAAATGTTAGGCGATTCAATTTCGCAATGGGTACCCGGCCCGTTTAAATCTTTAGGCACTTTCGGATTTGGGCGAAGCGAAGATAGAGCCAGCTTGCGTGACTTCTTCGAGGTAGACGCTAAACACATTGTGTATGCAACGCTTTATACTTTGGTTAAAGAAGGCGATCTAAAAGCTGAAGTATTGAAAAAAGCAGCCGGGAGTCTCGGTATTAATCCTGAAAAACCTAACCCAATTTATTACTAATATAGGTCGAGTCAATTATGTCAAATGAATTTAAGTTACCTGAATTAGGTGAGAATATTGAAAGTGCGGATATAGTTAAAGTGCACGTTAAACCCGGCGATAAAGTAGAGTTGGACCAGGTTGTTCTGGAAATTGAAACCGATAAAGCTAACGTTGAGGTACCAAGCGAAATTTCCGGGATAGTAAAAGAAGTAAATGTTGTTGAAGGATCCAGCGCCAAGGTCGGAGAAGTTATATTTACAATCGAATCTAACGGCGGGTCGGTCGAACAGAAATCGGGAAAACCAATAGAAGAAACAGCACCGGAACAAAAGGTTGAAGAAGCGAGAAAAGAAGAAGTTGTTGAAAAAGCACCTGAACAAAGTGAGCCCAAGAAATTAGGCGGTGTCTACGAATTTAAAATTCCCGAACTTGGTGAGAATATTGATTCCGCTCAAATAACAAAAGTGCTGGTGAAGGTTGGCGATAAAGTAAAAGCGGACGACGTACTTCTCGAAATTGAAACCGACAAGGCCACGGTTGAAGTTCCCAGCGAAGTTACGGGAGTTGTTAAAGAGATAAGAGTTAAAGACGGCGATACAGCTAAGGTAGGCGAAACAGTTATTGTGTTTGACGCTGAGACTTTACCTGATTCACAGGTGGAACCCGAACCGCTAAAAGAAGAGAAACCGAAAGTAAGCGATCAGGCGAAAAAAGAAATTGAACGCACTTTTGAAAAACCAGCAGACCAACCAAAAGCGGAACCTAAACACATTAGCAGAAGTGACTTGCCTAAAAAGATAGCGCCCGCGGCCCCAAGTGTTCGGAGATTTGCCCGCGAGATTGGAATAGATATTCACCAGGTTCCGGGTAGTGGTCCTGCCGGACGAATATCCGAGAAGGATGTTAAAGCTTTCGCGAAAAGCGTTAATGAAAAAGTCTCAAAAGCTTCAGCCAGCGGTATGCCTATTGGTATTGCACGAGAACCTCTTCCAGACTTTTCAAAGTGGGGTGACGTTGAAGTAAAAGCGATGACAAACGTTCGGCGTAAAACCGCTGAGCATTTATCGTACGCCTGGGCAACTATTCCGCACGTAACTCAATTTGATAAAGCAGATATTACGGAACTTGAAAAATTGCGTAAGCAGTTTGCAAAACGGGTTGAAGCCGGGGGCGGTAAACTTACTGTTACCGCAATCCTGTTGAAAATAATTGGATCGGCGTTAAAAGTATTTCCACAGTTCAATTCCAGCATCGACATGGAGAAGAAAGAAATTATTTACAAAAAATACTATAGCGTTGGAATTGCAGTTGATACTGATCGCGGGTTACTCGTTCCGGTAATAAAGGACGTTGACAAGAAAAACATAATTGAACTTGCCGCTGAGCTGAGTGAGATATCAAAGAAAGCGCGTGATAAAAAATTAACAATCGAAGATATGCAGGGCGGCAATTTCTCAATAAGTAATCTTGGAGGAATCGGCGGAACATCATTTACACCGATTGTTAATTCACCCGAGGTTGCAATTCTAGGCGTATCACGCGGAAGTTATGAGCAAGTTTATAAAGACGGCGAATTCATATCTAAGATACTGCTGCCGTTATCTCTATCCTATGATCATAGAATTATTGATGGTGCTGATGCAGCACGATTTATTCGCTGGGTCTCCACAGCGTTGGAGAACCCGTTTTTATTAAGCTTAGAAGGATAAAGAAATTAGCCACTAAGGCGCGAAGACGCTAAGGGAATAATAAATAGATGCAATCCGAAGTTTTTATTTAATCAAATTTCCTTAGCGCCTTGGAGTCTTGGTGGCAAAAAAAAGGAATTTTTTATGTCACTTAAAACACAATTAGTAGTTATTGGCGGCGGACCAGGTGGTTATGTTGCTGCATTCGATGCGGCGGATAAAGGTTTGGAAGTTACGTTAATTGATAAGAATAAAAATCCGGGCGGTGTTTGTTTGCATGTTGGATGTATTCCGTCGAAAGCTTTGCTACATGTTTCAAAGCTTTTGCGCGAAGCCAAAGAAGCCGAACACTGGGGAGTAACATTCGGCGAGCCCAAAATTGATCTTGATAAATTACGTGAATACAAGAACAGGGTTGTAGACAAGCTAACAGGTGGAACCGGTCAACTAAGTAAAATGCGTAAGATCAATTATATCCAGGGTACTGCCTCATTTCTAAACTCTAATACTTTGCATGTTGATAAAGTCGATGGATCAACCGATGAAGTAAATTTTGAAAATGCAATAATTGCAACAGGATCAATTCCAACACAAATTCCCGGACTTCCTTACGAAACTGGTAAAGTGTGGAACTCAACCAGCGCGCTTGAGCTTGAAACAATTCCCGAAAAGTTACTCGTAATTGGCGGCGGTTATATTGGACTGGAACTTGGATCAGTTTATGTATCGCTTGGCAGCGAAGTATCCGTTGTAGAAATGATGCCCGGTTTATTGCCCGGCGCTGATCGCGATATGGTGCGCGTACTGCAAAAGTCTATTGAAGAAACGATGAAAGAAATTATGCTCGAAACGAAAGTTGTATCAGTTGAGGAATCAGGAGACGGTCTCAAAGTTACTTTTGAAGATAAGAATGGTGAAACTAAGTCAGAGGAATTCGACAGGGTATTAGTTTCAGTTGGTCGCAGGCCAATAACCGATGGACTTGGATTAGAGAATACAAATGTTGCAACAACTGAGCGCGGATTTATAAGCGTTGATGAAAAAGGTCAGACTAACGATCCAAAGATTTATGCAATCGGCGATATAGTAGGCGGAGCTATGCTTGCGCATAAAGCTTCGGCCGAAGGTAAAGTTGCGGTCGATGCAATACTCGGTAAAAAAGTTGCTTTCGAACCAAACGCGATTCCGGCTGTTGTTTTTACTGATCCCGAACTTGCATGGACAGGCATTAACGAGACTGAAGCTAAGGAAAAAGGAATTAAGGTAGAAGTTGCAAGATTCCCGTGGAGCGCTTCAAGTCGTGCTACAACTATAGATCGCAATGACGGGCTAACTAAAATTATTACAGACCCGGAAACAAAACGGGTTATCGGCATGGGAGTTGTTGGTGCCGGAGCAGGCGAGCTTATTGCCGAAGGAACTCTGGCAATTGAAATGGCCGCACTTGCAAGCGACGTTGCAATGACGATACATCC
>JANQLA010000132.1 GCA_028280855.1 Melioribacteraceae bacterium | reverse complement strand
GTCCAAGATAGAACGGTATAGCATGTTCTTTGCAACTATCAGCTAACCAGTAATAGCTATGCATTGACTCAAGACCAACGGATATGTTGTCTCTGCATTGGTTTATTAAATTATTGAATAGTTCAAAATCATTACGCATATTGCGATGTAAGTGGATGTTGCCTTCCTTGTCCATTACACATATATACATCTTAGTACTATGGAGGTCAACTCCACAAACATATTTTGTATTGATATTAGCTAATTGCATTTGGGTTCTCCTTTGGTTTGTGAAAGATTCTTTGCTGACTTTGCCACAGGCATGGCTAAGCCATAATTTACGAAAGAGGGGAGAACCTTTTAACTAATATCCAGCTTTGCAAGCAGACCGCCAGCACGGTTGGGGATTTGTGCAGTTCTTGGGTTGGCAGTTTTCGCTTGGCATTTTGTTCAAAGTAGTTCATGTATGTAAGTAAGGTCGCCGTCCGTATCGAGCCAATTTACGAACGGCTACAAAATATAAATATCCGTTGCTTGTTAAGCATTGCTGTTTTGGGCGGACGGCTTATCGGCAACGTCGTTAGATTTTGTAAGTAGATAAAACTTAATAGGAGGTTTATAATGAGAGCATCGTACTTTCTTATTTTTGTATTATTATCTGCAGTTATTCTACCATTTCATATAAACCAAGCCCAAATACCACGACTACTTCCTTATCAAGGTGTTTATACTGATGGAACGGGAGAGCCAGTAGAGGATGGGACATATGAATTTATATTTGCTTTATATGATTCAGACATTGGGGGAAATAGTATTTGGACAGAAACAGATTCTCTTTCTACCACAAATGGTCTTTTTTACACTTTTTTAGGTAGTTCATTCCCATTTCCTGAAACGCTTAAATTTAATAGGCCTTTTTGGTTAGGTATAAGTGTTGAAGGTAATGAACTTGGAAATCGAATTCCTTTAGCAAGCGTTGCCTATAGTTTCTATTCATTATATGCCGACTCAACCAATAATTTGCTTCCTAATGAGACGATAACTAATGCCCATATTTCTCCAACAGCTCAGATTTCGGATACTAAAATTTATGGTACAGGTGAAACTGTTAGTAATTTTAATGCTGACATGGTAGATGGAATTGATGCTATTGACCTAAGTAGTTCTGTGCAAAAGGTAGTGCGTGGCATTATTCATTTTGAAGATCATAACTATGAAGTTACTCAAAATTTTTCACCTTCCATTGATCCTTCTAAAAGCTTCGTCGCGCTTGGTCAGTTAGTTTTTGAGAAGGGAGGCAATGGAAATTTTTATAGAGGAGAAAGTGGTTGTTTAATATCCTTGACCTCAAATAGAATTACAGTCGCTGTCAATGAACCTTTCCATACTCCTGGTCTTATATCACATCGTTTGAGTTTTCAGATTATTGAATACAGATAAAAGGCAAAAGAATGAAAAAAAACTGTTTTTTTATGTTTTTAATTCTTCTCTATCCATTAATGATTTTTGGACAGGATAATACAGTCAATTGGTTTACATTTAATTCTGGCTTTGGAATTCAAGAATCATCAGATGCTTTAATAATATCATCTGTCGGTCAAGTTTTCATAGGAACAATGGAAGGGAATAATGCTCAAATTAATAGTGGCTTCTTGGTTAATTCTTCATTTAAAAATTATATAACTTCAACTGAGAGTAAGTCAAACCATATTAGCTCACCGATAAGATATGACCTTAGTCAGAATTATCCCAATCCTTTTAATCCTGTTACAACCATTGGTTATAGCGTTTCTAAAAATAGTAAAGTAGGAATTTTTATTTATAATGTTTTAGGACAGCTGGTAAAAACTTTGGTAAATAAAAATAAAGATGCAGGATACTACACTGTTAACTGGAATGGAACAGATAAAAAAGGTAAATCAGTGGGAAGCGGCGTTTACATTTATAAAATGGAGACAGATAATTTTACCAAAACAAAGAAACTTATATTGTTAAAATAGTATCACATGAATTAATTACAAACAATTATAACTTGTTGGAAGCAAATAGTATAAAATCTAACCCATATTAAAGGTAAAGAGTTCTCTCAATGAAAAGGGTGTGCGAAAATAAGGTGTCAAACGAATTTCAGTTGTTAAAGTAAACTGAAAACAAAACAATTTTTTTGAAAAATTTAATTATCACACATCCTCAAAAGCGCGGAAAAAGCAAGAGAAAAATAGAATCCTTCCCATTAATTGTCGTTACTTTAAGCCCGGTAACGTTACGCTTTGCTTTTATAATTACTATTTTCAGTTATCTTTTATTTCTTTATTTGAGCTTAACACAGGAAAGTTTAGAGTTGTACCAAACCAGCCCTTCGTTAAAACTACAGTGGGCAGGTTGGTTGTAAGTTAAACAGTGCATTACGCCGGAACGACGGCGGGTAAATCTGGTGCACGGTTTAACTGGGTTCGCATCGATACCGGTTAAGTCATCGCTTCGCAGTTTCGTAGCCTACTCGATTCTGCAAAAACGTTTTTTGATTATGCTTTTTTGAAATAAATCACTTCTGAATAAATCAGTTAGATGTTTTCACAAGGTGATGGCTTTACCATTGCTGCATCTCGTGTGAAATAGGGTTTATCACGCGGTAAGGGACTTAGTTCTCGCTGCGATAGTGCTGAAAAACACATACGAAGTTTACTATACAATATTAGATGAAAAAAATGAAGCAGATATTTCTAATTTTCTTAATAATTATTTTCACTAGCTATATTGTTAGTGCGCAAAAAACTAACCGGTCTAAATATGTCAAAGTTCTCTCGTTCAATATTTTACACGGTGCAACTACAAAAGGCGATTTCAATTTGGATGTAATTGCCAATGTTATTTTAAATACGGATCCGGATTTTGTAGCATTACAAGAAGTTGATTTTAAAACAAACAGGGCAAAAAAGTATGACCTGTCAACCGAAATTGCGCGGCGTGTAAAAATGGTACCAGTCTTTGGCAGAGCAATGTATTACGATAGCGGCGAATATGGCGTAGGCATATTATCAAAATATACGTTTCTTAATTTTCGAAACGTAGCACTACCTTACACAACGGGAAATGAGCCCAGAATTGCCATAGAAATAACCACAGTTTTATCATCAGGAGACACAATTGCATTTATCGGAACCCACTTCGATCACATAAAGGAAGAAAAAGATAGAATAGCCCAGGCAAAAAAGATAAACGAAGTATTCGCGTTAAATAAGTATCCGACTATTTTAGCAGGAGATTTAAACGCTGTACCCAATAGTAGTCCTATCAATATTCTTGAGGCAATATGGGGCTCTTCGTATGATAAACAAACTCCCAAGCCAACATATCCATCAGATAATCCACGTGTAAAAATTGACTATGTAATGTTTTACCCAAAAGATAGATGGAAAGTAATTGAAACAAGAGCAATCCAAGATTCGATTGCTTCTGATCATTGCGCATACCTGGTAACTCTTGAACTATTAAAGTAATAGTTCCAAAATGTGATAATTCGGGAAGTCTCTCGTACCATGGTAGTTATCCTTGTCTGCCCCGTGGTCGATGATCTCGTTAGTTTGCCAAGTAAAGCTTTGCGCTTCTTGCATGGCTGTAGGTGTTCTTGTAAATATTGAACGAACGAAATACTCGATGCCTGCACAGGGAATTATCTAGGCTCGGGACTAAAAAAGTCGGGGCAAGTTTTTGAACGAAATTTTGTCGTGTTTGAATCATTTTCATTAGGGTTAACTCAGGTTAATTGAAGCTCTATAAAAAATAGAAAATCGGTTAGTCACAATAATAGGAATAGATTACAATAAACGATGAAAAATAAAATCTTATTGGAGGATGAAAAATGTATAGAACTTTAATTTTGCTTTCTATAATGCCATTTCTGGTTGGTTTGGGAAACTTTTCTACGTCAAAAGAAAGTATTGTAAATAACCCTAAGGAATTGCAAAACTCAATTCGAGATGCACAACCCGGGGACGTTATTGTTCTGGCAAACGGGG
>JANQLA010000103.1 GCA_028280855.1 Melioribacteraceae bacterium | reverse complement strand
ACAAACAATATAATATTATTGAAAAGGAATTCGAACTACAGGCTAACGAAAAGAAGAAAATCTTAGGAATACGGCTAAGCAAGGTTAGCAAGGAGTACTGGTTGGCAGTAACTGATATATCCACCCAGGCTAACAGGGATAATGAGTTGCGTAAATTTGTAGAAGAACTGCACTATAACAAAATAATATCTGAGCAATATGCTAAAGAATTGACACTAGTAAATAAGCAGTTAAACGAATCTCAAAAGCAGCTTCAGGAAATTAATATAAACAAAGATAAGTTCTTTTCTATTGTAGCACACGACTTACGAAATCCGTTTTCGGCACTTTTGGGATTCTCCGAATTTCTTGCTAAAGAAGCAGATGATTTAACAATTGATGAGATAAAAGAATACTCCAATAGTATTAATTCAACAGGGCGTCATCTTCTTGCTCTGCTGGAGAACCTACTTACCTGGTCGCGTGTGCAGCTTGGAAGACTTGAATTTGAACCGGACTATTATGATTTATCGGAACAATTATACAGTCTTTATAATTATTTTGTCCATTTGGCTAAACAAAAGGGGATAACTCTGAACTTTGACATAGATGAGGACATTACGGTATTCGCCGACAGTAATATGATACATACCGTGCTACGGAACCTGATTACAAATTCGATAAAATTTACGCATCCATCCGGTTCTGTAAATATCAAAGCTTGCTTCGAAAAAAAACAATGTATAATAACGGTAAGTGATACAGGAGTTGGAATTTCTAGTGAAGATAAGCAAAAACTATTTAAAATTGAATCGCATCATTCTACAGAGGGAACAAACAGGGAAAAAGGTTCGGGACTTGGACTAATTATATGTAACGAATTTGTATTAAAAAATAACGGATTGCTTGAATACGAAAGTATAGAGGGAAAAGGAACCGTTTTTACCGTAAAACTTCCAAGGACTGATGCCGGTAAACTGAATTCTTCGTTTAAAACGGCTAATTCCAAAACGAAAAAAACAAGCGGCTATAAATTCAGCAAATAGACATCCAGTTATCAACAAGATATTTTTTTGAAACAAAGTAAACTGAAAATTTATTTAGTATCCGACGTCAACGCTGTTGAACACTTCGATCATATTTTTGGTGAGTTTGAAGACTTTTATGTCGAAATTTTGGAGTCAAACAGACTCATCGTCGATTTAAAACAACCTAGCATCAATATCATATTTCTATCAAATATCAATTCGACGGTGGTTGAGCAGACCCTGGCAATTAAAAATCCGCGAGCAGAACTATTTTATTTTCTCGTTAACGAATATGCAATTTCATCGGTGGCAAAATTAGCAAGGCGAGGATTTAATAAAATATTCGTACTTCCGGATGATATGAAGGAATTTAAAGAATCCATTATGACGGAAGTAAAAGTGTTTAATCCCGGCTTCCAGGGATTCTATAAGAAGTTAACAGAAGATGAGTACACATTTAAGTCGATCATTGGCAGTTCGGAGTCCAATGCTCTTAAAATTAACAAAATCATAAATGCAGCGAAATCATCCATTAATTTCATTATTCAAGGTGAAATAGGCCTTGGGAAATCTCGTTTGGCAAGAGCAATTCATAATTATTCAAACATGGAAAAATTCGTGGAAGTAATTCCGCCGTATTCTGAAGAAGGTTTTTTCTCACTCCAGGTGGAACAAAGTGATAAAACAGAATATTTAGATGAGATACCAGATCACAAAATTTCGACCTTCTTGGGTAACTCAACAATGATTGTGAAAAATATTAACGAACTGTCTAAGCATTTTCAAAAAAGAATTGTAAGATTCCTTAATACTTACGAAGCGAATTACAGAATAATTAGTACATCAACCGAAAACCTGGAAAACAAAATTTTTAAAGGTGAATTTTTAGATGAGCTCTATTATAGATTAAACGGCACCTATATAGAACTTAACCCGATACGTTTCAGACCCGATGAACTTCAGCATCTTTTTAACCATTTGGTAAACTTAAACTCGAAGAAACTGAATAAAAGAATAACAAAAATTGAACCCGATGTGTTTGAGTTTGTTGGTACATACCCCTGGCTAGGAAATATTCAAGAACTGGAAAACGCTATTGTAAATGCGCTGGCTTTCTCAGATAATAACGTTTTATCATTAACCGATTTCGCAAACATTATTGTTAAGAATACAGCTAAAGAGAACTTCGTAGTTCGCACTACAGATGTTTTGCCAAATACGGTTTTTCTTGAAGTTGATTTCTTAACCACTACTTTAGATGAATTAAATAAAAAATATGCTGAGGTAGTACTTAGAAAATTTGAAAATAACAAATCGAAAGTTGCTGATATTTTAGGTATCACACGCCCTACACTGAAAAAGCTTGTTGACTAGATGTTTCCTTAAATATTCCTCATAACCATAGCATTTCAACAACTTACAGCCTTTTCCCTGAAAATCAATTTAGCAGATAAAACCGGGTTCAGTATCTCATCGGTGTACTAATTTTGTACAGTTGTACATATTGAGACATTTTTTGGTAGAATCCTTCAGCAAATAAAATCTAGTCGAATTTTATCCATTTTAATTCTAACCATATAATTTTTCTAACAAGTTTATAATGATGTAAAACGAATATACATAGGCGTAAAAATTACCGGTGACTGTACTTTTTTATATACAACTTCATATCCAATTGCGCGTTTAGTTTAATTATGGCACACCTATTGACTCTAAAACTCGAATTTGGAAGCCAAAAGTAAAGGGAACACATAAACAAAGACTAGAAACAAAATAATAAATTCAAAACATCCAACAGGTTTAATCATGAAAAAAATTACACTCGCAATTCTAACGATTCTCTTGATGATTACTGCATGTAACCAACACGATTTGATTACTACTCCGGACAATTCCGATTTAATTTCGTCGGAAAATCTAAACCTCGTAAAGTTGCCGCAAAAAGCACCCAACTCATTAAACAAATCAATTTCTGTGGGCGACTACATAAGCAAAGCTAACGGCGGACAATTAAGTATTAGCGATGAGTTTACAACGGAAGACGGAAAAACAGTAAAAATCTTCGCAGACATTAATTTCCCGGGCGGCTACTTCGAAAGCTTTACTAATTCGGGTGCGAGCACTAACAGTAACGGCGATCCGTATATCATAATGACGATTGACAACGAAACAGCCTCAATAACATTCAGCCCTGCAATGACATTTAACAACCAACCTTCGCTCTATGTAGGGTTTGAAGGATTAGAAGTCGACGAAGATAGATATTATGACTTCAGGTTTGTTTCTCTAAGCGGCAATACCGAAATTTTGAATTACACTGCACTGGAGACAGATGAAGAACTTGGAAAACTGGAAGTACAAAACGTGTTGATACCGCATTTCAGCAGATATGGATTTTTAAATTAAATAATCAGATTTATTATATGGAATCGATAATGTCGAAAAGCAAATTAGATAATGGTAAAAAAGAAATTCCAAAAGAAAGATCAAGTAACACAGTTCGAAAGACTGAAGTAAAAAAAACACGTGTTCATAATAAAGTTCAAAACAGAATTCATAACTTCATTTTGCAATCCTAGGACTAAAAAAAATGAAAATCAACTCACCTGATTTTAGAAAGGACATAAGCAATCTGATTTCGATTTACTTTGAAGGAAATGATCTAAAGGAGTTTAATCAGCATTTTTTAACTGAATATTCAGTTGAAGAAAACGGACTTTCCTACATAAGTGAATCAGATAAATCACAGCTTAGCTATACATTGACGCCATCGAAAGACCGTTTCCAGATAGACAGGACAATAACTCTTGCAAGCAAAAAGCTTGAAAGAGAGAAGTATATAAACTTACTCAGAAATCTAAGTGAGCTATGTGTCACCCACGGAATGCTTAACCTGGCTTCGGAAATCATTGAAAAAATTAAGCGGGAAAACAAAATAAAAGCTGTTTACGCAGATAGCCAACTAATTTTAGCAGATATAATGGCGCGCAAGGGTAAATGGACAAACAGCATTCGAAATATTCGCTCTGCTAAAAAAGTATTTGAACTATTTAATGATGAAAACGGATTGGCAAAGTGTGCGAATATTACAGGTACAATTTACGGTGAGAAAGGCAATTTAAGAAAAGCAAAAGCTTACTTTGAAGATAGTCTTGAATTAGCGCAAAAAGGCAATGATAAAAAGCTTATTGCTATGCTCGAAGTCAATTTAGGAATTGTTAATAATATAAATGAAAACTACGAAGAGGCACTCAAGTACTTCAATGAAGCTCTGAGGAGACTTGAAGAATTGGGAGACTTAAGGCGAATTTCCGAAGTAAGACACAACATAGGTATGATGTTCAAAGAGCAAAAGTATTACCATTCCGCCCTACAGCAATTCGATTCAGCTATAAGCATTGCAATTAGGAATGAATATAACCCTATATTAGCTATATCGTATATAAGCAAAGCAGAAATTCTTGTTAACCTTAAGGAGCACAGCTTTGCAGCAGCTATAGCGGAGAAAGCCAAAGAAGTCGCACATATGCTTGATGATAAAGTCACTATTGCTGAGGTTTACAGGCTCCAGGGAATAATTTATAAATCAATGGAAAATTATAAACTTGCCGAAAATTGTTTTATGTCCGCTTTAAGAATCAATAAAAAATTGGGTATTGGCCTAAATACGGCTGAGTGCTACTACGAGCTGGCTTTGCTCTATTCCCTGTTAGATAATGTTGATGAAGAAAAGAAATTCTTGAACTACTCGCTGGAGTATTACAAGTTATTTAACGCAGCAAATCATATTGAGGAAATCAAATCAAAACTAAATCATCTATCAAACTAGCGTGAATAAAATGGAAAAGAAATTATCAGTAATAGTAGAAGACTTAATAAAAGAGCTAAAAAAGTTTTTACCGGCAACAGAAACCGAAAAATTTATAAACCTATTCAATAAAGTTGAAGAAAAAATTGAGTTAGGAGGCACTTTTTCGGAAGAGATCTTGTACCAAATTAATAAAGAAGTAGAAAGTGGAAGCGATATTCGCGAACAGATTGATAGACTAATAACATTTGCAGAACATAAGTTATCCGTTAAAGATCATTTATTGCTTTCCATTTCAATTTCCGAATTATTGATCAATTATGGCGAATTTGATTTGTGCGAGGATTTATTGACTGATGTTCGAAAACAAGCCCGTGAAAATAATGAAACCCCGTCTTTAGCAGAATCATGGCTACAACTAGGAAAAGTGGAATGGAACCAGGGCAACTGGGAAAAAGCCAAAAGATCGTGCAATAAAGCAGGATTGCTCTTCAGCGCCAACGGAGATACGGCAGGATTAGCAAAGTACGAAAATCTTTTGGGTACTATTTATGGTGAGCAGGGCAAACTCAAAGAAGCCGAAAAACACTTCAAACATGCTCTGCATTTGCTAGATCAGAAGTCGAATGATGTGCTGATGGTACATCTTACTAATAACCTGGCTGTAATAAATACTATGCGCGGTCAGTTTGATGTAGCTACTGTCTATTTAAATAAAGCACTACCGGCAGTAGAGAAGATAGGTGATACTAAAGCCGAAGCACGAATCAATCATAATATCGCGTCCCTTAAGTCGCAGATTGATAAATTTGAGGAATCACTCGAATACTTCGATAAAGCAATAAACCTTTCTCTGGAAAAAGGATACCTTACAAATTGCGCGATTTCATTTATAGGAAAAGCAAATGCTTATTCAAAGCTAGGCAAACACGAATTATCAGATGCCTTTGTTGAAAGGGCTCTTGAAATCTCTTACAAAATTAATGACAGGCTAAGTATTGCTGACGCATACAGGGTTAAAGGTATAATCCAGAAGAATCTAAACAACTACGATCTTTCGGAAGAATTTTTTGAAAATAGTATCAGATTAAACGAGGATTTCAAAAACGAAATAAATGAAGCCGAATCGAATTTGGAGCTTGCCGAATTAAAGAAAGATAAGAATGAAGAACAGGCAAGCAATAAGCTTCTTAATAAAGTTATTAAATATTACAAAAAAATAAACGCTACTAGCAAATTAAAATTAGTCGAATCAGGTTAAGTGTAAATAAACCTTAGACTCAAAGCGCCCGCTATTCACCTGAATCCCTCATCTTATAAATATCCGGCTGGCTATCAAGCTGCCGATTAAGTTTTAGTTTATTCATTGTGTCTCTTAGAACTCCTAACGATCTCTGACTGAGTAGATCAATTTTAATCAATCCCAAATCCTCAATCGGGTACATATCAGGCTGAGTGATTATTAAACCTAATCCCTTATTCTTCGCGTATTCAAGTGCAACGTAATCCGTTATCGGCGTTGGTGAAAGTACTATACCACCTGGATGGATACTTAGATGCTTCGGAAAAGAGGCCAATTGAGACGCAATTCTAATTACACTACTCCAGGGTTCGTAATCAAATTTCAGTGATTTAGCTTCGGGAAATTTTTCGGCAAGATTCGAAAGATTCTGAGCTCTAGTCCTAGGAATAAACTTGCTGAACTTGGATATCTCATTGTTAGGAATCCCAAAAACCTTTGCCGTTTCTCGAAATGCCGATCGTGCCTGAAATGTAACTGTAGTTGAAATCATCGCTACTTTATCATAACCGTACTTGTCAAAAACATATTTGATTATTTCATCGCGTTCCTTCCATGAAAAATCCAAGTCAATATCAGGCGGCGAAGCACGTCCTTTATTTAAGAATCTTTCGAAGTACAAATTATGTTCAACAGGGTCTACCTGTGTTAAATCAAGGCAATAAGCAACCAGGCTGTTGGCCACAGATCCCCTTCCAACTGTTAGCATGTTGCGTTGGTTTGCTTCGCGCACTATATCCCACACAACCAAGAAGTAATCACAATAGCCAAGTTCATCAATTACCTTCAATTCTTCCTCGAGCCGCTTCAACGCCTTTTCCGGGATAGGGTTATAACGTTGCTCCAATCCTTGAAAGCAAATTTTCCATAAATACGAGTAAGCAGTTTCACCCAACGGTAAAGAGAATGTTGGAAATTTATTCTCACCAATACTCAGGTTTACGTTACACTGTTCGGCAATGTACCTGGCATTCCGTAAAGCTTCCGGAAGTTTGCCAAACAACTTCTGAAGTTCAATAGGCGACTTCATGTAAAATTCTTCGTCCTCCACCTCCGATTCCTGCAGGTTCGATAATGTGGAATTTTCACGAATCGCAGATACAACTTTGTGAAGCTGGTAATCACTCTTGGACAAAAACCATGAAGGATTAGATGCGCATAACTTCATCCCCTTTTGTTGCGCAAATTTGTATAGTTCGCGTGTTTTTTGTTTGAGGTTTTTAGAAATGATTACTTCAGCAAAAACATTATCGTGTTTGAGAATATCATCAGGCAGAACTGTGAATAAATCGATAGATGAAGATAAAATAAAAATGTTAGAAAAATCTTGTTCGAAAATATCAGCTAATTTAAAATCTTCTTTCAGCTTTCTTGTTGTAATTATTTTGCATATCTGAGAGTAGCCTTCGATATTTTTTGCCAACAACACTGCCCGTAAAGACCGGTTGTTGGGATCATCGATAACAGCGCCAAGAACCGGCTTTATTTTTTGTTTTATGGCTTCTTGAGCAAATTGAACAAGACCGTACATTCCGTTCAAGTCAGTAAGCGATGCGTAATTACTCCCCCACTCTTCTGCTTTCTGCAGTATAGAGGCTATAGGTATTGTTCCTCGAAGCAATGAATAGTAGGAGTGTGAATGAAGAGAAAGCATTTTTGATAAATGAATCCTTTTTAAGGTAAATGTCATCAAACAGACTAAATAATAATAAAAAATACAATAACTTTGTTATGCTTTAATACTTTTAGGACAACGAAAAATGATAAAAGAATTTTTTGTAGAAAGAAGACTGCACAACGGCTATACTTTTGAAGAATATACCGAGCTTGTTGATAAGTATATTGAAACCGCAGATCTTGCTACAATGAACGACTTTGATAAAGCTCTATATGAAACAACCAAGTTAAATCAGCACAGAAGCAGAAGGATTAATAAAACCTATGTCCCCGACAACGAACTGATTGAAGTAATTAAACAGATTGATGAAAAACAAATCTGGATGGTAATTACCGAAGGATGGTGCGGAGACAGCGCCCAAACCTTACCTTATATTGCCATTATGGCTCGATTAAATTCGAATATCGATTTAAGAATTTTGGAACGAGACAAAAATCCTGATATCATGGAGCAGTACTTGACCAATGGCAAGTTGCGCAGTATTCCGAAACTAGTTGCGTTCGATGAAAGTGGAAAAGAACTTTTCCAATGGGGCCCCCGACTGGAAGAAGCACAGACACTGGTGGACAGACTGAAAGCTGAAGGCATGAAAAAAAAAGAATTCACTGAAAAATTGCACCTATGGTACGGGCGAAACAGAGGAAAAAATATTGAGCTAGAATTTATTGAATTGTTAAGAAAATACTTAATAGAGAAAGCAGAAGTATAAAAAAGCGAACAATAAGTTGAACAAATTTTTCAATTACTGGATGCCAGCATCTAACCCATTCCTAGGTAAAAAGCGCTTCAATTTTCGATTTATGTTAATGTAGCAGCAAATCAAATGCTTTCTGAAGAGAAAGATAGTATAGCTTTAACCACATTATCCACTTACACTCCCAACTTCTGCCTATATGCTGGCATAGCTACGACAAACAATGTATAACTACAATTTTTCAGTTAACTCCACAAAGTTAAGTGTGCTCAACCGGTTAAGAAAATAATCCTCGATAATATCAACCGATTTCCTTTGCCCATCCCATGCTAGCAGTTGACGCGCTTCCCTTGGCGCGACCCATTTATATTCATCATGCTCAGAAGATATTTGGACAGCCTCATTTTCACTAACTAGCACTGCAAATACCGGTACCATACAAACACTGTTTCGAATAGGAGAATAAAACGAATTCATATGCGGTACTACCCAAAACTTTTTTGGAGTGAGTCCTGTTTCTTCCTTAACTTCACGTAACGCCGTAGCATAAGCCTTCTCATCGTCATGAATCGATCCAGTAACCATTTGCCATATACCAGGGTATATCTCACCTTTTGAGCGCTTCAACAAAAGGAATTCAAGACCGTCTTCTGCTTTACGAAATATATGGACTTCTACTATATATGATTCTACAGGTAACATATTGGAACCTTCTAAAAGAATGCTCTCGCCTCTGCACGCAAAGTATGTATAACATCACCTGCGCCTTGCTTACGTCCGTTGTAAGCGAGAGAAGTTTGCAAATTAGTTGTAATCCTGTAATCAAAATTTAGCCGCCACAAATAATTTTTACCAATCACTTTGCCGCGTGTAATTTCGAAAGGAATTGTATTAAATGTATTTTTACCTGTTAGTTCATCTCGTTCGCCTTCGATACGAAGCCTTCCGCGACCAGCAAACGACAGTGTAAAACGTAACAACTGCGAATTGCTGGTTATTTCCGTTGCTTGTTCGGGAAAGTTATCAATAGTTTCTCCAACTTTAAACCTAAACCCAACTTCAACCGATTTAAAAGGATGATATGAAAAATCAGTCGATATGTCGGTGCCGTTTATTTTGCGGGATCGGTTAAGGTTCGACGGCGCAAGCACATCCTCGTTCCTGAGCACAATATCTGTCTGGTTATTTATCTCTTTTACTAACCGAAACTTAAGCCTTAGACTCCGTTCGTTAAAAAAGCCTTTTTCTATTCCGTTGCTAAACTGATTTATATTATTCCTTTCAAGAAACCTGAACCTTATGGAGAATGCATTGCTATTATTGAACAAGTTTAAATCCTGCTGAAAAATATTAAAGCCTCTGATAGTAGTTGAGTCATTCAGGAACTTGCTGAAATTGAGCAAATATATATCCGAAGTTTTTTCAGTTTTACTTTTTTCTTCAACCCTAAAAGTAGTTTCAGTCGATAAAGGTTTAAGAACATTTGCTAAAAAAGTTTTGCCTGTTATAACTTTTTCGAAATCCAATTTAAACCTGGCATTCAGCTTAAGGTCAATTATGGGGAATAGCTCATCCGTTGGTACTGTTGAGAGGATATAATCACCTTCAAAGAGCGTAGGTTCAAATTCTTCCTCATCGGCTATTCCATTTTCGTTTAAGTCGCCAAGATAGATATAGTTGCCCTGTCCCTGCTGTACGCGGATGAATACTTTTTCTAAACGCGCAGTTTTTTGTGTTGAAGCCTCGTAAAAGACGTTTCCGCCTAGAAATTGCTTAAGAACGTTAAATCTTGTTTGCGATTTTATTAGCACGGTTTCATTATCCAGCGAACCGCGTTCTTTGAATGTCTGAGTAAATTTTTTATCTCTGAATGATATACTTAAGTCCGAGGTGACTTGCTTAATGCCTCTGTATTGAATCGAATAAGACTGTGTCTTTGCATCGGACTCTTTAGTTAGTTTACCGTCAACAGGGAAAGATTCTTCCCGAACGGAATATTTAGCCGATAGATTAAGCCCCCCTAATTCAGCAACATCAAAAGTGGGTGAGATTTCACGGTATCGCAAACTTCCTGCTGTTAATGAATCTAAGGAACCTGTTTTATCTTCCCTGTTTTCATAAAGAAATTCTATTCCCGGCACAAAATATCCGAAAGCATATTTCAAAAATCCATTCTGCTTATTCCAGCTACTCGATGTATTTAGCGCAGTTGTTTTAACATTATCATACTTGTAGGCAGCAGTAACATTATTGTACTTACTCACATTCAACTCAGACCACAACCTGTCGGAAGAGAACCTTTCTCCTTTTTTTAGAAATCCATAAGAAGTATTCAAATTAATTTTATCAGCAGGTTTTATCATAAATGAAGCTTCGCGCAATACTTCGTTTCCTATGCCTGACGCTGCCGAATTATAATCGCGTTCAAATTCAATTGAATTGAATCTGTCAAGCGAAACAAAGCGGCTATCGACAAACCTGTCGCGAATACTTAACGCCAGCTCGGGGATAACTACCGCACCAACATCTATTCCCTTTCGATTGAAACTTACCTGAACATTTCTTGCAAATCCCGAATTATCATCGTCATCAAGATCAGAAAAATTATTCCGGTCCCAAATACTTCCCGCAAGTTCAAGTGAAAGATTTAACCCCTTAACTACTTCTGCATTCATTACAACATTTCCAACTTGTCTTGATTCAGCCAAAGGGATAAAGCGAACGGGTAAATAACTTCCTTCCCCGATGCCAACAAAACGAAACCTGCCAATGCTTTCGCGTATATAATCTCCTTCTCCAAATCCCACGAAACTAAATGTCACATTGTATTCCGACCCCGGATCCCCGGGACGATACAGATAATAAGTAAAATCGTTCCCTTCGATAAGAGTATCAATTTTCGCATAAGAACCTATAATGCGACCTAATGAATCAGGTTCCGCCAACACTGCCCCGTCTCGAACTGCTTTGTTTCTGTCATCTCCTGCCACGGAGAGAATATCTTTTTCTGCATCAGAAATTGAAATATCAATTGGACTATTTTCATCATCAGCTTCACGGAAAAAATTTATACCGAAGCTGAATTTATCATCAAACAACTTACCGTTAAAGTTGACGCCAAGGAAATTTCGCTGAAACTGTCTGTCGGTATACTCGAAGTCAATCGTTATCCTGCTCGCAGAAGTAATTAACCGGTTTGGTGTAAAAGTTACTTCGCCGTTTGCATATTCAATTACATAATCGTTATTCTCGCCCCGTTTAAGTTCTTCGCCGTCGAGAAAAACTTTTTCGCTTCCGGCAATAACTATTATATCCTGTTCGTTATTAATACCTGAAAGACGATAAGGTCCTTGGTTGCCGTCGTCACCATTGATTTGATTTGTATTAAACTTTCCACGCGAACTTGCAAAAGCAGCAGTTCCACCGTAACCAGAATAATTAAATTGCCCCTTTAGGCCTTGGAGCTTTCTGTTTAATCTCCCGAACTCACCGTTGGACTCATTTAACTCAAAATCACCGAATGTTCCAATTGCGTTTGGATGACGTATCTCGATAAACACTTTATCCAGTTCTTCCAACCTTTCAGTATTACCCTCGGGTTGTATAGGTGTGTTTTCATCGGTAAGTGCGGCTACAATTTCAATGTCATCTGCTAGTTTACCCGATAGTTGCAAACGCAATCCGCTGTTAACTGAAAAATCCTTATTCGTTCCGACGGTAAAACCGCGAATCAATGATCCGCTGCGTCTTATGTCTTTGCCGAAAATTGCTTCCGTCGTAAGCGGCGAACTTTCCGTTTTTATTACCTGGATGCTATCGGGATATCGATCATCATACCTGGTAATCAACGTTCTTCGTTTATACACTTTCTGAAGTTCCAGCAAAACTGTTTGATAAGTAACAATGATCGTATCAAAAATTGAATACTGTAAAGAATCGTTTAGCGAAAAGCGTGATAACCTGTAATTAAAAATGTAGTCGTTTCCGGAAATCTTTCTTTCACCGATTAAGATGCTTTCGCTAAACGGAATAATATTAGTAGAACGCAGCTTATAACTATTTTCAAGATTAACACGGAATGTATCTCTAACTTCAATAGAATTAAGATTACTCTGTGCATTAAGCATATTGCTTATTAACACAAGCAATAAAATTATAAAAAACAGATTTCCCAAGTATTTAGAAGAGTTTCTGAAAGGAATATTCCCTGCAAAGTTAATAGATCATTAATAAATAAATCTATTTTTAACTACGAACTATTGCAAGGATATTATATTTGAATACTACTCGTACCTTAATGCTTCAATAGGATCAAGATTGGCAGCTTTATAGGCGGGGTATGTTCCGAATACAACACCTATTAATACGCAGATAAGTACACCAATCGCAATCCAATCCAACGGCAAAGTTGCCTTAGCATTCAGAAAAGAACCGAGAAAATTTCCCGTTATAACTCCAAGAATAATCCCGATAAATCCGCCTGCAAGACAAAGTGTTATTGCTTCAATTAAAAATTGGGACAATACATTTCTTTTTTTTGCCCCGATGGATTTTCGAATACCGATTTCTTTTGTTCGCTCTGTAACTGAGACCAGCATAATATTCATTATTCCAACGCCGGCTGCAAGAAGCGCAATAGCTGCAATTACAAAAGCGCCCGTTCGAATTCCAAAAGTAATTTCGTTTATCTGGGTTAATATTGATTCGTTCGATACAATTTCAAAATCATTCTCATCGCCCGGCGGAACCTTCCGGATGGTTCTCATATAACCTTCAGCTTTGTTCATCATATCGTCGTATCCATCTCTATCAGGCGCCATTACGGAAATATTTACACTGCGTCTTCTTTGCCCATAGAAACTTCCAAATGTCGAAATTGGAATAATCGCGAAGTTATCCAAACTTGTCCCGAAAACATCACCTTGCTCTTCTAGGACTCCAATAACCCTGCATTTGTATTCATCAATCTTAACTTCCTGCCCAATTGGATCTATATTTTTAAAGAGTCTTTTAGTAACATCCTTACCTAGTATCGCAACTCTTGAAACACTATTTATGTCCCTCCGGTTAATAGGTCTGCCTGTTTCAATATTCCAATCGCGTGTAACAAAAGTTTCCGGAGTTACACCTGTAACCCTTACATTTGGATTTGTTTTCTCTTTACCAAATTTTAATACTCTGCCGTAACGATATTGCTGAGCTCCAACAGCAACGGCTTCAACGAAAGCTTCCTGGAAATCATAGTATTGATCAACCGTTATGTTTTTTCTATTTCTATACTTTTGCCACGATGAATGATCGCCGCTTCTAACAGCAGGCCACTTTTGAATCTGAAAAGTGTTTTTGCCAAAAAAAGAAATCCCTTCTTCAATACTGTTCTGCATCATTGAGATAACAGTGCTTACGGCAATGATTGAAAATATTCCGACTATAATGCCAAGAATAGTTAAAGCAGAACGAAGTTTGTTCGTTCTTAATGATTGAAACGCAACAGAAACAATTTCAAACAGATTCATTGGGGGGCACTCTTTAATAGAACTTACTTATCTTGTTACTAAATATAGTAAAGATTTTGATAAGTAAAATCTATTAAAGAAAGTAATCGGACAACTTGTAACTATCTATTCGTATCTAAGCGCTTCAATCGGATCTAAGTTGGCTGCTTTGTATGCTGGGTAAGTGCCGAACGTTACTCCTATTATAACACAAATACCCACTCCAATAGTAATCCAATCAATTGGGATAGCGGTTTCGGCATTTAAAAACGAGCCAGCGAAGTTACCGATAATTATACCAAGTATTATCCCAACTATGCCTCCAAAAATACAAAGTGTAATCGCTTCTATAAGGAATTGGGTAAGAATGTTTCTTCGTTTAGCGCCTATTGATTTTCTAACTCCTATTTCACGGGTTCTTTCTGTCACCGAAACAAGCATTATATTCATAATACCGATTCCAGCGGCAAGCAAAGCAATTGCTGCAATAACCACAGCGCCTATACGTACACCGTCGGTTATTTGATTAATCTGAGAAAGGATACTTTTGTTAGAAAATATACCGAAGTCGTTTGGCTCGCCTGGTGGAACTTTCCTGATAGTACGCATTGCCCCTGTTGCTTTTTCAATAAGGTCGTCATAATCTTCAGTTGAAAAAGACGATACCGTAATGTTGATACTCCTGCTGCGTTTACCGTAGAAGCTTTGATATGTTGTTATCGGTATCAACGCAAAATTATCCTGGCTGAAACCAAACATCGCCCCCTGGCTTTCCAGAACACCAATGACCTTTAATTTGTGATTATCTACTTTAACTTCCTTACCTATAGGGTCTTCATATTCAAACAAAGTTTTAGCGATATCGGCGCCGAGCACAATATAGGGTTGGTAACGGTTAACCTCATCCTGGGTAAATTCTCTTCCTTCATCAACCACCCACTTGTTGTTTGGTAATGCTTCTGGGGTGCAACCGCAAAAGCTTACATTCGGATTAGTCTTCTTGCTTCCATAACTGAACGTTTTCGCAAAACCCCATTGTTCTGCACCAACATATTTCGCATCACGTGCTAGTTTTTCTTTTAACCGGGAATATTCCTCAATGCTAATATCCTTCCTGTTACGGGATCTCATTCTAGCTTCATGACCGCCGCCGACTACAACATCCCACTTTTGAACCTGGAAAGTATTTTGCCCTAGCTGCGAAACACCTGATTCAATGCTGTTCTGAAGCATTCTTATTACCGTACTCGTCGAAATAATGGAGAAAATACCAACAACGATTCCGAGTATGGTAAGTAATGATCGAAGCTTATTTGATCTTAAAGAAGAGAAAGCAACTTTAACTAATTCCATGTATCCCACCCGCAATCAGAAATTAATTAGAAAGTTAAGAGCAGCTCTCTGTGGGCTGCTCATCAATTATTCGTATCGAAGCGCCTCAATAGGATCAAGATTCGCCGCTTTGTATGCCGGGTAAGTCCCAAATATTATACCGATTATTACACACAATGTAACACCAATAGCAACCCAGTCAAGCGGAATTGTAGCAGTTGCATTTAGTAAAGATCCTGCCCAGTTTCCAACTGCAACCCCGAAAACAATACCGATAACACCGCCGAAAATACAAAGCACAATGGCTTCAATAAGAAATTGGATCAGCACGTTCCTGCTCTTAGCGCCAATCGATTTCCTTATTCCAATTTCGCGAGTTCGCTCGGTTACAGATACAAGCATTATATTCATAATACCTACACCCGCAGCCAATAGTGCAATACCAGCAATAGCAAATGCGCCTATCCTTACACCGGATGTCATCTCATTTATCTGGTTAAGCATTTGTTCATTCGAGCGAATTTCAAAATCATTAGGCTCTCCCGGAGGTACTTTTCGTATAGTTCGAAAATGGCCTTCTGTCGTTTCAATTAAATCATCGTATCCTTCTTTCTCAAAGGATTGAATCGTTATGTTAACGCTGTTCCATCTATGGCTTCCGTAATAAGAAAGAAAAGTGTTCAACGGAATTACAACAAAATTATCCTGGCTATTGCCGAAAACAGCCCCCTGGCTTTCCAGCACTCCTACTACTGTATATTTCCTACCGTCCATCCAAACCTCTTGTCCAACCGGGTCTACAAACTTGAAAAGCGTTGTAGCGATATCGGCGCCAAGTACGATATATTTTGAAGAATTATCAACCTCCCTCTGATTGAATTCCCTTCCTGATTCAACCACCCAATTATTGTTGGGAAAAGCTTCTGGAGTAGATCCGCACAACATAACATTAGGATTGGTTTCTTCACTTTCAAACTTTATCCTTCTGCCCCAACGCCACAATTCGCCGCCAACATGCTTAGCCACACCTTCCAATTTATCTTTCAATTTATAATACTCTTCCACTGTCAAATTTCTTCTATTTCTAATTAATGCTCGCTCCTCGGCGCTGTGCGTTCTAACCGAAGGCCATTTTTGCAGTTGGAAAGTGTTTTTACCTAGAGCCGATACGCCGTCTTCAATACTGTTTTGAAGCATTGAAATAACAGTGCTTATCGAAATGATAGAGAATATACCTACAATAATTCCTAGAATTGTAAGCAGCGATCTTAACTTATTT
>JANQLA010000075.1 GCA_028280855.1 Melioribacteraceae bacterium | reverse complement strand
AAGTAAGTTTGAGAATTGTTTCCAAACATTCGTATAAAGTCTGGTAGGCAGAAATTTTATTTTCGTTTATTTCCGATTTCCAAAATCTCCTGCGGCATCTTCGCACGTACCAGTTTGACAACTGATCGATAGTAAAATCACTAACCATCCTGGCAGCTTTTGTCAAATCGTAATCATCCATTAGCTGCTCGTATTCTTCGATCAGTGAATTTAGCTTTGAAATAATCCACCTGTCTATTTCAGGTCGATGGTCATAAGGAATCAGTTCTTCTTCAAACTTCCAGCCGTCAATATTGGCATACAGTGCTAAGAAAGAATATGTGTTTATAAGTGTTCCAAAGAATTTGCGCTGCACTTCAACTATTCCGTCCTCGTCAAAAAGTGTTGGTCGCCAGGGCGGACTTGTTGTCACCAGGTACCAACGGGTTGCATCGGCTCCATACTTGGCAAACAAATCAAAAGGATCGACGGTGTTTCCTTTTGACTTAGACATTTTCATGCCGTTCTTGTCGAGTATCAATTCATTAACGACAATATTTTTATATGCAACATCATCGAACAACATTGCACCTATTGCATGTAATGTGTAGAACCACCCTCGTGTCTGGTCAATACCCTCACATATAAAATCCGAAGGGAAGTTGTTTTCGAACAACTCTTTGTTCTCAAACGGGTAGTGATATTGGGCGAACGGCATTGCGCCGGAATCAAACCACACGTCAATTAATTCAGGCGTACGTTTAAAAATTTTACCATCCTTTTCAAACATCACTTCGTCAACAAAAGGCTTATGCAGATCAATTTCTTGAGCAGGCAAATTGCCTACTTCTATCCTCTGACCATCCCTATTAACAAAACCTTCCTTAAGCTGTTCAATGCTACCGACAGCAAACATGTCCCCGTCCTCACTAATCCAAATGGGTAAAGGTGTAGCCCAGAAACGATCGCGTGACAACGCCCAATCTTTATTTTCTTCGAGCCAGTTACCGAAACGTCCGCTTCCAACTTCAGGCGGATTCCAATTGATCTGCTTATTTAGCTCAACCATTCTATCGGCAACGGAAGTAGTTCTTATAAACCAGGACTCGCGCGCGTAATAAATTACGGGTACATTATCGAAGCGCCAGCTAAACGGGTACGAGTGCACTATTGTATCTTTCTTATATAGTTGTCCCATTTGCTTAAGCTTAATAATAATTTCTTTATCAGCATCTTTAACAAATTCGCCTTTGAAGTCGGTAATCTCATCGGTAAAAAGTCCGCCACGAGTTACGGGCTGCAAAAACGGCAAGTCATGTTTCTTCGAAAGTTCATAGTCGTCTGCACCAAAAGCAGGAGCAATATGCACAATACCGGAGCCGTCCTCGGTACTTACAAAGTTGGCTTCTACGGCATAGAAAGCTTTCTTGTTCACAGGCAGGTAGTCGAACAATTGATGGTATTCTTGTCCGGCTAACTGACTACCGTTAAATTCTTCTACAATTTCATAATCCTCGCGAATAACCGGTAGCCGTGCCTTTGCAAGAATTATATATACCCCTTCGGTTTTAATTTTAACATATTCTATATCCGAACCTACGGCAAGAGCAACGTTTGAAATAAGTGTCCAGGGTGTAGTTGTCCATACTAAGAAGTAGGTATCGCCGTCTTTAGAAAGCCCGGAATCTTTCAGTTTCATGAGAACATAAACCGAAGGGTCCTTTGTTTCTTTGTAGCCGAGCGCCAGTTCATGCGAGGATAAAACGGTTTCGGATCGCGGGCATTGCGGAACAATTTTGTAATCTTTATAAATGAGCCCTTTGTCGAACATAGTCTTTAACGACCACCACACCGACTCTATGTATTCATTTGTGCATGTAATATAAGCAGAGTCAAGGTCAATCCAGTAACCCATGCGGGTTGTCATTTCGTCCCACTTATCCTTGTACTTAAATACCGATTCCTTGCATGCTTCGTTGTACCTGGCAATGCCGAATTCAGGAATTTCACTTTTACTTTTTATGCCCAGTTCCTTTTCAACCTCTATTTCAACCGGAAGTCCGTGAGTATCCCACCCCGCCTTACGGTTAACGTGATATCCTTTCAAAGTTTTGTAACGACAAACTAAATCTTTAAGTGTCCTAGCGATTACGTGGTGAATGCCGGGTTTACCATTGGCCGTTGGCGGGCCCTCGTAGAAAGTGAAAGGTTTTTTTTCGTTTCTTGAAGTTATACTTTTTTCAAATATCTTATTCTTTTGCCAAAAGTCCAGCACTTCTTTTTCGATTTCGGGATAACTAAACTTACCTGTGTATTGCTTGAACATTTTCCTACTGTAAAATTTATTAACTATTCTTTTTTATCTTCTTCTTCATACTTCCTGATCAGTTCTTTTTCCATATGAACTAATTCTTTCAATTTGTTTTCAAACGAGCGATAGTTTGTTTCATACTCTTCCGCTTTTCTTTTTGCATCGAAAATAATTTTTTCCGCGTTTAACTTGGCTTCGGCTATCATCATTTCAGCTTTTCTTATTTCTTCATTGCCGTTCAACTCAATGTTATTATTGCGTTCGGTTAACTTTCCTACTTCGTTTTGCAAACTTATTAACTCCGCCAAAGTCATTCCAAAAAAGCCAACTGCACCAAGCATTATATTTCGCAAAGGGTATAACACAAGATTTTCGGTAAGTAACCGGTTAACTCCAAAATAGTCATTAAAAATGGATACCATCAACAAACTGATAATCACCGTAGCTACAATGACCGCGAAAACTATTTTGCCTCCATATCGCCAGCCGAAAAGCTTATTGATGAGCCACCCGCAGACAAATGCAAATATTGAAAGAACAAACCAAACTGTAAAATTCTGTACGTCGACCTGAAAGATGTTAGTGCTGAGAAAATTAGCAGCAAACATAATAAATACTAGCAATAGCGGCACAAAATAATATATAATTTTTAATTTCATTACAGCCGCGCTACAACTTCTTTCATTATTAACGTCATCTTTGGTTCAGCCTCCATTGCAGTTGCAATTATTTGCTCAACATTTACCGGCTCTAATGAATCCGGGAAACATTCATCAGTAATAATGCTAATACCAAGTACTCTCATTCCCATATGATTCGCAACAATATTTTCAGGCACAGTAGACATTCCTACAACGTCCGAACCTATGTTTCTAAGAAAACGATATTCGGCTTTCGTTTCAAGGTTTGGCCCAGGCACGGCAACGTAAACGCCTTTCTGAATCTTTAGATTATTTTCGAGCGCAACTTTTTCTGCCAAATCAATCAACTCACGAGAATACGGTTCGCTCATATCCGGAAACCTAGGCCCGAATTCATTATCGTTAGGTCCTATTAGAGGGTTATCACCAAGTAAATTTATGTGATCAACCATAAGCATCAAATCGCCTCGTGAATAAACAGGGTTCATCCCGCCGCATGCGTTTGATACGAGCAATGTTTCCACACCCAATTTCTTCATAACCCGAACAGGATAAGTTATTTGTTTCATCGAGTAGCCTTCATAGAAATGGAAACGGCCCTGCATCGCAACAACATCTTTACCGCCGAGTTTTCCGAAAATTAATTTACCGTGATGCGATTCTACCGTGGATATCGGGAAATGCGGAAGTTCATCGTAATCTATTTCAAAATCTATTTCAATTTCTTTTACCAGTCCGCCAAGACCCGTACCCAAAATAATTCCTACTGGATATTGTTTTTCGGTCTTATCCTTAATAACGGTTAGCGTTTCATCAATCATACCCAATAATTTACTCATAATAATTTCTCCAAAATATCATCAACATCTATATCTTCATCTTTATTTTTAATTTGCTTAACCGGTGCAGGTTTACTTTTAATAATCGACGACGACGAATCCAAAACTTTAACCTGTGTCTCAACCATTGCTTTCAGTTTTGCAAGTAGTAACTTCTTTTCTTCACTCAATTCGAGAACTGCATCCTGCAACCTTGTTACTTCTTCTTTAGAACGATCAACAAGCTGAGCAGCTTTTATTTCAGCTTCTTTTATGATCAAAGCATTTTGCTTTTTGGCTGATTCAACTGCTTTACTTGATGATTCCTGCGCAGACATTAAGGTTGACTGAAGAGTCTTTTCAAGTTTTTTGTAATCTTCTATCTGGTTTTTATTGTACTCAATATCTGATTTTAATTTTTCATTTTCTTCAAACAGTTGGGCAAATTCGAGAGAAAGAGCTTCAAGGAAAGTTGAAACCTCTTCCCTGTCGTACCCACGCATCTCCCTGTTAAATTCCTGGTTCTTAATATTGTACGGTGTAAATCTCATATTCAATTCTTAATTTCGATCGCCAAATATTGCAGTTCCTATGCGCAAAAGTGTTGCCCCTTCATCTATTGCTATCTTGTAATCATTTGTCATACCCATCGAAAGATGCTCACATTTATGTCCTGAAGAATTAACTTTTTCTTTCAAAGAAAATAACCTGTTGAAAGCCTGCCTGATAATAACTTCATTCTCGGTGTATGGCGCCATAGTCATTAGTCCTTTGAACATGATGTTATCCAGCGATTCGCAATACTCAATTAATTCCATAATTTTGTCGTCATTTTTCAAGCCGAATTTAGACTGTTCTCCGACACTGTTTACTTCAAGTAATATGTCTTGCACTTTATCGATTGATGAAGCTTTTTTGTTTATTTCCTCAGCCAGTTTTATCGAATCGACCGAGTGAATTAGTAAAGACGGTTTAACAACATATTTTACTTTGTTTGTTTGCAAATGTCCGACAAAATGCCACTTAATATCCAGGTTGGATTCGCTGAACTTATCCCTAAGTTCCTGGGCTTTATTTTCACCAAAATTAAGAACACCGGAATTAAATGCTTCCTTTATTACAGTAAACGGCTGGGTTTTTGAGACTGCAATAATAGTTACATCATTAGGGTTTCGACCTGATTTTATGCACCTTTCGAAGACACTTTCCTGCAATATTTTGTAATTGTCTAATATCATCTCTTTAAAATTAAGGTTGAGAATGTATTGCTTTTAGGCAGAAAAGTCAATCTTATTTGAGCGATAAAAAAAGGGCTGTTAAAGCCCTTTCGAATAATAATATTATTTATAAATTAGCTGCAGCCGGTCGTTGCGCCGCAGGTTGTACACTTAAGACAAGTTCCGTTACGAACCATTGTCATGCTTCCACATTCGGGACAAATGTCACCTGTGTAACCTCTCTCTCGCGCTTTAATAACTTCGTTATGCATTGACATGGATTTATTTAAATCACTTGCTGAACCGTTCTGCGCTATTACAGGTTCCATCTCAGGCTCGCTACGATCCAACTCTATCATTCGCTCACTTACTATCTCTTCACTTTCAAAGTCCGGTTCAACAATAGGAAGAATATCTTTGCTTTTCTTTGTCATTTCCTCTTCATCTACATGTGCAAGGTCGTTACGTCCTAAATAAGAAACAGCTAGTTCCCTGAAAATATAATCGATTACCGATGTAGACATTTTAATTCTTTTGTTGCCTGCAACAGGTCCGCTTGGTTCAAAACGAGTAAATACAAATGCATCAACAAATTCTTCCAACGGTACGCCGTGCTGTAACCCGAGTGAAATAGAAATTGCAAAACTGTTTAACAAGCTTCTAAATGCAGCCCCTTCTTTAGCCATATCAATAAATATTTCGCCAAGCTCGCCGTTTTCATATTCACCGGTCCGTATATAAACTGTTTGTCCGTTTATCTTTGCTTTCTGCGTATAACCGCCGCGTCTATCGGGTAATCTTCTTCTTTTAGCAATGTACCTGTGAATTATACGTTCGGCAATTTTTACAATATCATTTTGTTCTTTCTTCTCAACCAGCTCTTCAATCTCTTCGTCGCTCATAGTATTAAGAGGTTGAGAAAGTTTTGAGCCGTCCCTATATAATGCATTCGCTTTTAGACCAAGCTTCCACGATTCCATGTAAGCATATTTAATATCATCAATAGAAGCGCTGTTGGGCAGGTTTATGGTCTTCGAAATAGCGCCGGAAATAAAAGGCTGCGCCGAACCCATCATTTTTATATGAGCATCTGCATGGATAAATCTTGTTCCTTTCTTACCACACTTGTTTGCGCAATCAAATACAGGATAGTGCTCGTGTTTAAGGAAAGGAGCGCCTTCAATAGTCATTGTACCGCAAACATAATCGTTAGCTGAGGCAATTTCATCGCGCGAAAATCCTAACGCGCTCAACATATCGAAATCAATGCTGTCAAGTTCCTCATCGGTAAAGCCAAGCCTGTTTTTACAGAAATCTATTCCCAGGTTGTACTTGTTAAATGCGAATCCAAGCTCGAATACAGATGGGAGCATAGTTTCTATTTTATTCAATGCATCTTCGGTAAATCCCTTTGCTTTTAATGTTTCGGGGTTAATATAAGGGCATCCATCAAGTGAGCCGGCGCCTTTGGCGTACTTAATTATTTCCGCAATCTGTTCTTTGTTATAGCCGAGTTTTTTTAGTGCAGGAGGAATAGATTGATTAATAATTTTAAAGTAACCGCCTCCCGCCAGTTTTTTAAATTTCACTAATGCGAAGTCTGGTTCTATCCCGGTCGTATCGCAATCCATAACAAGCCCTATAGTACCTGTAGGTGCTATTACCGTTACTTGGGCATTTCTGTACCCGTATGATTCGCCAAGCTGCAACGCTCTGTCTGCATCTTCTCTTGCAGCTTTTAGTAAATCGGACGGACAGTATTTTGGATCAATACCTACAGGGTAAATTGAAAGCCCTTCGTACTCCTCACGCGGGACATTATATGCGGCTCTTCGATGGTTTCGAATAACACGCAGCATATTTTCCTTGTTATGCTCGTAGCGCGGGAAAGAGCCTAATTCAGATGCAAGCAAGGAGGATGTAGCATAAGCGCGCATGTGCATAATAGCTGTAAGAGCACCGCAAATTGATACTGCTTCTTTACTGTCGTAAGGAATTCCCTGAAGCATTAGCAAAGAGCCAAGGTTTGCATACCCCAGGCCCAATGTTCGGTAATCGTAACTTCTCTGAGCCACTTCTTTGCTTGGGTACTGAGCCATGAGTACGCTAATTTCGAGAACGATTGTCCACAGGGTTGTTGCATGACGAAATGCATTTATATCAAAAGCGTGCTTTTCGGAATCATAAAATTTAACAAGGTTCATTGACGCAAGGTTACAAGCAGTATCGTCAAGAAACATATACTCGCTGCAAGGGTTGGACGCATTGATTCGTCCGTCGTCAATGCAAGTATGCCACTCGTTTATGGTTGTATCGTACTGTAACCCCGGATCGGCAGATGCCCACGCGGCATACGAAATATCGTTCCATAACTCGTTTGCACGGACCGTCGATGAAGGCTTAGGTGCGCGCCCTTCCTTCCCGGCTTTTTGTTTTTCAACACGCCAGTAAAGATTCCAGTTGGCATCATCTAAAACTGCATTCATAAAGTCATTGCTTACGCGCACGGAATTGTTTGAGTTTTGACCCGATACAGTTGCGTATGCATCAGAATTCCAATCAATATCGTACGTTGGAAACTCAATTGATTTGAAACCCAATTTTGCGAGTTGTATCACCCGCTCAATGTAGTTATTGGGAATCATTGCGTTCTTTGCATCAATTACAGCTTTCTTTAATTTTTTATTTGCATGCTTATTGAACCTGTCGTTTTCGGGGTGCTCCATGTAACAGGCTTTCATAATATTATTGAGATGCAAATTGCATAGCTTCGAACCTGTAACCAAGGAGGCGACTTTTTGTTCTTCAATAACTTTCCAATTAACGTATTCGTCGATATCCGGATGATCAATATCAAGCGTAACCATTTTAGCTGCGCGACGGGTTGTACCTCCTGATTTTATTGCTCCTGCCGACCTATCGCCAATTTTTAGGAAAGACATTAATCCTGATGATTTTCCGCCTCCGCTTAACGGTTCGTTAGCTCCTCTTATAGCAGAGAAGTTGCTCCCGGTGCCGGAGCCGTATTTAAATAAGCGGGCCTCACGAACCCACAAATCCATGATGCCGCCTTCGTTAACCAAGTCGTCTGTAATGGACTGAATAAAACATGCGTGAGGTTGCGGATGCGTATATGCATCCTGAGATAATGCAAGTTTACCAGTTTTGTGATCCACATAATAATGTCCCTGTGCCGGGCCATTAATGCCGTAAGCCCAATGAAGGCCGGTGTTAAACCACTGTGGACTATTAGGCGCCGAGAATTGATTAGCGAGCATATAAACATGTTCGTCGTAAAAAGCTTTTGCATCTTCTTCCGTATCAAAAAAATTTGCTTTCCAACCCCAATAGGTCCAGGTGCCGGCTAACCGGTGAAACACCTGTCGCGAATCGGTTTCAGATGAATATCTTTCTTTCTCGGGTAACTCGTTTAATTTTACTTCGTCGGCTTCCGAAGCCTGAAGCCATTTAGGAACATTCTTTTCACTCGTTCTCTTTAATAGTTTGGGCACGCCCGCTTTACGAAAATATTTTTGCGCTATAACATCGGTTGCAACCTGCGACCAACTTTTAGGTACATTTACGTCTTCCATCTTAAATACAATAGATCCGTCGGGGTTTTTAATTTCTGAAGTTCTTTTAACAAATTCTACTGAGGTAAGGGGATCTTGTCCGGCTGTGGTAAACAGGCGAGTGATTTTCATGAATATGTCTCCAAATCTTTATAGTTCCTAGGGGCTTTAACCTAATCCAAAAACTAACTTTATAATATGCTTACTTAAAAATAAGACTGCTTATCGGGTTATAACTGGTAAATCAAATTAAAGAAATTATCTCCTTTAAGCAATCAATTGATTACTAAATAAAAAAATTATTCAATGAGTTTATAAAAACGTGCGTATTTTAAAATACACAAATAAATTTTATAATAAAGACTTGTTTTTTTATTTTATTTGTGTTGCTTGAAAAAACCATAAAAACAAGGATAAAAAT
>JANQLA010000067.1 GCA_028280855.1 Melioribacteraceae bacterium | reverse complement strand
TATTGAAAAGCCAAATCTCGATCCTTCAAGTCTGTTATAGCTTATTGGGGAACCCAGGTTCCCCTGTCTTTTCCTATCTTTGCCTCAATTATTTCATTTTACAATTTGCCTGATGTTTAAAGACTATCATTACCTGGCTCGATGTGCTTTCGAGTTGAAAAATATATTGCTTGGTGAAACGATTGTTTCCGCTTTTACACAGGATAAAAACAGAATGTTTTTACATATACCGCTCTCCGGTCAGTCGCTATGTCATTTAGAAATATCAATCGATTCAAGGATGCCGTTTTTGCTGTTACGCAAAGAGTTTCACAGAGCCAGGAAAAATACATTCAATTTATTTGAAAGCTCGTTACCTGCGAAAGTTGAAGATGTAAGAATAGCGATCGACGATCGAGTTATTAAATTTTCAACCAACCTCGGTGACTTTTTTGTTCTGGTAAGAGGCGGAGGATCAAATATAATTTATTTGTCGGCTGAAGGAATCATAAGCGGATTTAAAAAAATTAAGGATGAAGAATCTCTGCAAGTAGCACTGATCAACATGGAGTTTATTAATTCGGCAGAGGATATATTGTTTAATAGCCGGATAGATTTTACATCACATTCAACCGTAAAAAAAATCGCGCCTTATATTTCAAAAAAACTTTTCTTTGAAGTAAATAGAAGATCCGGCGAGATCGATTTAGCTACTCATTACAAGCAGTGTGTTGACGAGATCATGAATTCTCAAATTTCAGTTGCGTTGGATAATGAATCATCAGTGGCTTTTCGCCCGGTTTCATTCGGGAGTGAACCGTTAAATAATGCAAATAATTTCAGCTCCTTTAGTAACGCGATTTCCCATTACATTGCGATAGTGTTTAAATATGAGCGGTTCACAACGCTTCGCAAATTGGTTCTTTCGGCAGTTGAAAAAGAGTTAGGTCGTTTATCATCAAAACTAAATAATCTAACAACCCGCGTTAAGAAAGGTTGTAGAGACAATGAATACTATAAAAAAGCCAACCTACTTCTTGTTAATTTAAAAAGCGTCATACCAAACAGTGATTTGGTTGAATTAGATGACATTCTTACAGGTGACCGGATACGTATTGTTTTGGACAGGAAGTTAAACGTACAGGAAAACGCAAATAAATACTTTGAAAAAGCAAAGGACGAAAAAAAAAATTATGCTGCCTCTGCAAAATTGCTTGAGCAAACAAAGATTAAGTACGAAACATATATTAATTTTAGAAACAAAATATTAGAAACCGTTTCAATTGATGAACTAAAATACATTAAAGATCAGTTAAATATAAAAGACCCTGTAAACAAAGCTAAAGTGGATACTGAAAGAATAAATTGCCATAAATTCTTACTCGATGGAAAGTATACTGTTGTTGTAGGACGCGATAGTAAAAGCAACGACATGCTTACTGTAAAGCTGGCTAAACAAAACGACTACTGGTTCCATGCGCGGGGAATGCCGGGATCGCATGTTGTGCTTCGTGTGGATAATCCAAAAGAAGCAGTGCCGAAAAGCGTATTAAATGCGACTGCGTCGATAGCGGCATTTTACAGCAAAGCAAAAACTGCTAAACTTGTTCCCGTTGCTTATACACTGCGTAAGTTTGTTAGAAAAAATAAAGCTATGAACACAGGGCAGGTTTTGCTTTCCAAAGAAAAAGTACTTTTGGTTAAACCTGAGATACCAAAGATTGCAGAATTTATAGAAGAGTGAAAAATGAAAATCAATTATTATAAACTAATTGTGATTGCTGTTGCTTCCCTGCTTATAGCGTTTACATACAATTTTATATCGCCTGATGGGTTAAACTTCATTCGAGAAGAAACAGTAGTGAAAAATGTTACGAATATCGATTACGGAGATTTTTCCGAAGGCTCCGAAGCTGCCGCAAAACTTAGCGGAATAGAATTCACTACTTTTATCGAATTATGGAATGATGAACGCGTGCGCCTAATTGATTCCCGAGATCAGTGGGATTTTAAAGAGGGACATATCCCGGGCGCTATCAATATTCCCGAATTCAGTTTCCAACCCGATGACCCGGCAGTTACGAGTCTTGACCGAAGCAAAGTTTATATTATTTATTGCGAAGGCGACGATTGCGATGTTAGTAAAAGGTTGGCGAAAGAATTTTTGAAGCTCGGCTTCACCAAGGTGTACATTTATCTCGGTGGGTTTGCCGAATGGGTAGGTAA
>JANQLA010000049.1 GCA_028280855.1 Melioribacteraceae bacterium | reverse complement strand
CACTCAAACTCGGCATCGCTGAGCGCACACCGAATTTTCGTGCTTCGTAGCTGGCGGCAGCAACCACACCGCGAATCTCGGAACCGCCGACTGCTATTGGCTTTCCGCGCAACTCGGGATTATCGCGCTGCTCAACGGAGGCGTAGAAAGCATCCATGTCTATGTGGATTATTTTACGAATCACATCAATTAATATTAGGATAATAAGATTTAAGAATAAGCATTTCTATATTGTTGATTTCAATAGGTTTATTGTGAGTTAGATTGATAGTTTTCAACGATAAACTACAACATTTTTAAAAGTCATTCTCTTCTCAGTTTGTCCCTACCGCACATTAAATATATATTTACTACAACAATTTTATCCACCTCTCTATATAATTCGGTCTTATTCTATTAGCTGGTGTATTTATAATGGAAAATTTACTCCAGATGAACTCAAAAGAAATTCCCGCAGCTCTTATTAAACGCATCAGGAAAGGTGATGTATCAGCCTACAAATTAGTATTTACAACTTACTGGAATCCTTTGCTCAACTATGCGAACAGGTTTGTAAAGGATTTGGAGCAATCTGAAAACATCGTTCAGGATACTTTCGTTTACATCTGGGAGAATCGGTCAAAACTTAATCCTGATCAGAACTTAAAAACTTATCTATTTATCGCGGTTCGCAATAGGTCGCTCAATTTTCTACGTTCCGCATCCGAATCTAAACGTTCCGACGAAATATTAACAGAAATTCACGACACAATAACCGCACACCATGAAATTGAAAACAATGAACTCAGCAAAGCTGTATACAAGGCAATTGAAATGCTGCCTGACAAATGTAAAGAGATTTTTGAAATGAACAAATTTGATAAGTTGACCTACAAAGAAATTTCAGATGTGCTGGGAATATCAATCAAAACGGTTGAGACGCAGATGAGCAGAGCCTTAAAGAAATTAAGAATTCTTTTGGCACATTTAATAATTCTTATAATTTCTTTAAAATTTTTGTAGGGGTAAATCCAAAGTAATTTGTATTACATTTAGCTGGTTTTTATCAGTGGAGAAATCAATGAATATCGAGAGAAATGAAGAAATATTAATACGTTACCTTACCGGCGAATGCACTGAAGAAGAGAAAAAGCTGTTTAATGCGATGCTTGAAAAATTTCCGGAATTAAGAGAGCAATATGCTCAATTACAGAAAATCTGGAATTCTTCCGATCCGAAACTTGAGCACCAGGATGAAGAGCTGGCCTGGAGCAGGTTTGTAGCAAAAGCCGGTATTAAAGATTATACAATTTCTAAATCTCGTATACCGTTTAACTCGTACAGATACCTCCGCTATGCTGCTGTGATACTTTTACTCCTTTTACCTCTATTCTACCTGTCCGGTTTATTTACCCATTCTGAAATTCCACTTAATGTTTTGGATGTTGAATTGGGAGACCGCCAAAATCTTACTTTAAGTGACGGGACAAAAATTACACTTGATGCGGGCAGTAAGCTGAGTTACCCGGAAGAGTTTGGTTCCGAACGCATAGTTTATTTGAATGGCGAGGCATACTTTGAAGTGACTAAGAATCCGGATAAGCCTTTCGTAGTTTTCGCAAACCAGGGGGAAGTTAAAGTACTGGGGACAAAGTTTAATATCAGAAGTTGGAGTGATATTAATACTGTTCAGCTTACTGTAACTGAAGGAAAAGTTTCTTTCGCAAACGTGAATAATATAGCAAAGACTGTATATCTTGAAAAAGGACAGTATAGTTATATTAGCGGTCTGTCAACACCGTCAGCGCCTTTAGAGACGTCTACTGAACAAGCGCTTAGCTGGTTGAAAAACGAAAAATATTTTGAGAATGCAACCCTTCTGGAAGTTATTGCTCAATTTGAAAGATGGTATAAAATTGATATCCGACTGAGTGATGAATCAGCATTAAATGACACGGTTACCATTAATCTAAAAAACAGAAGTTACAAAGAAAACCTGGAGCTGCTTTCGCTTGTTACCGGTTTGGATGTAACTTATAATGGTAACCTGATTTTGATGAACTAAGAAGGATACATGATGAAAAACTTTTTCATAGTCGTCATTAGCCTGGCGGCGTTATTATTTACTTGTACAAATTCATTCGGGCAAAATAACAAAAGCAATATCCCCGATAAGTTGAAGCAAAAAATTACCGTCAATTTTGAAGATGAGAAATTCAGGGATATTATTAAGGAAATAAGCTCAATAACAGGAGTAAGATTCAACTACAGTACTAAAAACATTCCTGCAGAATTAAAACTTACGCTAAAGGAAAAAGAAAAACCGGCTATTGAAATTTTGGATAAACTCGTTAAACTTACCGGCACAAAACTCATATACACCTCCGACAGCCAGGTCATTATTACAAAAGAGAAGCAGCCTTCTATAAGTGGAAGAATAATTGACGCTGAAGGTGATTTTCCATTAATTGGAGTGAATGTAATCCTGGAGGGTTTACCTTACGGTGCAGCAACCGATATAGAGGGCAACTTCGAAATCGAAAATCTTGACGATGGTACTTACACAATTATTTGTAAGTACATAGGATACAAAACTAAAGTTATCGAAAATATTATCGTTACAAGCCAAAACCCTTTTTATATTAACATTGAGTTGGATGAAGATATTATTTCTCTTAGTGAGATAACAATTACACCCGGATCGTTTGGCTTCATGAACACCAAATCAGTAGCTGTTCAAACACTTACAAGAGAAGAAATCCAGAATATGTCACTTGGTGAAGACGTTTACCGAGCCATAACCCGAATACCAGGGATTTCTTCGAACGATTTTTCATCGAAGTTTAATGTACGCGGTGGTGAGTCTGATGAAGTTCTTGTTACTCTTGATGGGATGATGTTGGTCGAACCATTTCACATGAAGGATATCAATGGCGGTGTTTTCAGTATTGTTGATGCAGCTTTGATTGGAGAAGCAAATCTTCTCTCAGGTGCTTTCCCAGCCGAGTATGGTGATAAAATGAGTGGTGTATTTAACATTAAGAGTCTAAACCCGGTGAATACAAAGGATAGGATAAGCGCAAGCATCAGTATGATGAATGCCCGCTTAATGGGTCAGGGTAGTTTTGGCAAACAGAGTGGTTCATGGATTGTTTCCGCCCGAAGAGGATACCTCGATTTTATATTGGACAAGGTTGAAAAGGAAAACCCACCTCAACCTACATACTACGACATCTATGGCAAGGCGGACTATTGGCTCGATTCTTCAAACAGGTTAAGTGTTAATTTCCTTTATGCGGGGGATTCTTTTAATATGTCTGAGGATGATGATGATTCAACAGATACGGAATATTCAAACACTTATTTATGGATGACATATGATAGGATTTGGTCAAACTCATTAACAACCCAAAATGTAATATATTTTAACAGGTACGATCAACGCAGGCACGGTCTTGGATATGTAGATGATCTCAGCAAGCTTGAATTTTTAGCTAATGATAAAAGAAACTATAATATGTTTGGAATAAAACATAATATGCAGTATGATGTGAATGAAAAATTGCTCTTCAAATTTGGTCTGGAATTTTCTCACTCATCTGCAAACTATGATTATAATACCGGCTTCTTAAGAGATTACTATGATCAGAATGGTGATTATCATGAGATCTGGAAAGTTCGTGAGTTGCACCTGGATCCGGATGGTAACAAGTTTTCTACTTACTTAAGCTCACGTTTTAAATTATCTGATGTACTTGTCTTTGAAATTGGCGGAAGATACGACCAGACAAGTTATACAGAGGACAAATTATTCAGCCCCCGGATAAACCTTTCATGGACAATTTCACCCAGAACATTTTTACGCGCAGGTTATGGCCATTTTTATCAGTCACAGGATATTCAGGGAATTCGAGTGCAGAACAACGAGACCGGTTTTCACACGGCCGAACTTGCCAAACATTACATGACAGGCATTGAACATACTTTCTCTAACGGCTTATACCTTAGACTGGAAGCGTATTACAAGAAGTTAACCAACCTTAAAAATGCATACCGCAAAGCCGGGCATACAATTGAAATGTTTCCGGAGATTCAATGGGATGTGCTAAATCTAAATGTGGAAAATGCTGAAGCTAAAGGATTAGAATTTCTTTTAAAATATGATCAGGGTGGTTTATTTGGTGTATGGGCAAGTTATGCTTTGGCAAGTGCAGAGGAAACGATTAAAGAAGCGTACGACATTGATGAACAGAAAGTTTTTGAGAAGCTCACTGTTCCTCGTCCATATGATCAAAAGCATACTTTGAACCTTGATCTTAACTTCCGGCCCGGCAAGAACTGGCATATCAATTTTGCATGGCAATATCGTAGCGGATGGCCTTATACAGCAAGACTTCTTGGTGAATCAACCGACAATCAGGGAGAAAAATACTACTACACGTATTTTGCCCCATTCCAGAGTTCCAAATATCCGGATTACCACAGGTTGGATCTGAAAGTGAGCAAGTATTTTATGACCAATTACGGGAAGTTCAACATTTTTGTTGAGTTAATAAATATTTATAATAGAAAAAACATTCGAAATTATGTTTTCAGTTATAGTGATGGCGACAGACCAATTCTGGAAAAGAAGCCCGAAAGGTGGCTGCCATTTATACCTTCAATTGGTGTAAGGTGGGATTTGGATTTATAATTGAAGGGCATGGGGGAGTAATTTCCCCCATCTAATTCGCCATTGCCCAAATCTATTTTTCAGGATATTCTTTTTCAACTCAAGGCTTACCATATAAATCCTTAATCAGCATAATACATACCACCTGTAATTTCCATAAATAAACTACAGAATCAATTAACATATTAATTGCTGAATATTAACTTATAATCCTTCTTCATTCCGTTGAACCACATGTCTTCCGGAGCAACACGCCAGTTGCCATAAGTTATTGGTTCAACCGTGCTTTTCTCTTCTATCCATTTCATGATATAGTAACGCAGGTCTTTTTCGGTTGACGTAATTACTCTTTCATCAAGTTCGTTTTCATCTATACCTGCGCCTTTAACCAAGTGCCCGCCTCCGCCGTTACCACGGTAGGAATTAATAGCTACACTGTATTTAGCATCCATATCAAAACTATTTCCATTCGATAAATTTTCGATTGTTACTCTTTTACCGGAAGGTTTGGAAACATCGACGATATAATCTATTCCCAAGGCTGCATCAAAGTTGTAGAAACGTTCTTTTAGCATCGGCATATTAGATCGGTTGGAGTAAACCAACTCACCTTTCTCGTTGCGGACAAAGTTTAGTAAGTGATCATTCTCATTGCTCATAGTGTTAAACCAATTGGCGGTAGTGTATTCCAGGTAGTTTTTAATCTCTTTCCCGGTTAATTCCATTGTATATAAAAGGTTTTCATACTTGTAAAGCTTGAACATATCTCTCACGTAAATTGTGCCTTTGCTTATTTCGGTATCATGTGCCAGCGGCGCAGTAAAGGAAATGTCTGCCCCGGTTAGCTCTAGCTGGATCGAATTAATCAAATCGCAAAACGCCGAGTTGCCGAACATAGCTTCACGGGTTGAAATGGATTCAGTAAACTCACCGATAGGTTTAGACACATAATTTTTTATAGTACTGAATTGCGGTAAAAACTTTTCCATGAATAAACTATCGGGTTCGTACTGTGTTGCGTCAACCAGTTTACCAAGAATGTGTTTATGCCACTTACTTTCGTCGCTGCTATAGTTCATTGTTATAGTAGCCTCAACAACCTCACGCGCATAACTACTGCCGCCCATGATATGAACAGCCTCACCGTTTGGACCTTCAACTGTTTTGTTCCATCCCTGGTGATCGTGTCCAACAAATACAATGTCGAAGCCTGCTACTTGCTCTGCAACTAGTTGCGATGCATTTTCATTTTTATATGTATCTGCTGCAACACCGCCGTACTCATAATTAACACCTGCATGGAACAAGCCGATCATTAAATCGGGATTTTCCTTTTCTTTAATTATCTCAATCCATTTCTCTGCCGTTGCAATCATATCTTCGAACTGCATACCCGACCAGATATTCTCAGGCAGCCAATTCGGAATAGCGGGTGTTACCATACCAAGCACAGCCATTTTTATACCTTCTTTTTCAATGATTGTATATGGTTCAAAGTAAGGTTCGTCGGTTTCCGTATTAGTTGCGTTTGCGGCAAGCCACGGAAAGTTAAGCTGAGTTACAAATGAATCGTAAACATCATGCCCTGTTTCAATATCATGGTTACCAACAACACCGGCATCATATTGCATAAAGTTCATTACATCGGCATAGAGATGTGTCGACGATGTGTCCTCAAAATTATAATAATACACTGCCGGTGTTCCTTGCAGGATGTCGCCCCCGCTAAGCAATATAACGTGCTGCTCCTCCTTGGCTCGTTCCTGCTGAACATACGTATGTATTTGAGCTAAAGAACTGTTGGATTCTTTATCATTTTTAAAATCGTAGGGGTATATTTTACCGTGCGTATCGGTAGTTTCAATAATTTTTATATTCACTGTTTGCGCCTTAGAAAGCGAGGCAAAAAACAGCAGGAGCAATATACTTAGTAGTTTCTGCATCTATTTATCTCATCATTGTTATTATTTCGCTGTCTAAAGTTAAGTATTCTTTCATAAGGTTTGCAGTTAAACAAGAGTGGACGGGGAGCAAGCCCAGTAAATCGCCGAGTTTTATATCTTTCAACACTTGTTCGCTCAAACGAATTATACCATGTTCCTGTGAAAGCGATTTTACGTAACAATCTTTTAATGGTTGACCCCACCTCTTGTCGAAAAATTGAACAACCAGTCCGAAGTATGGTTGGCCGGATTTATTCAACAAACGATCTTTTGACAGGTGAATACCGCCGCCGTAGACAACCGCTTCTTTCCTGCCACGATGAACACTCACTACAGGGCAAGCGAGACAGACAGCTATTTTGTCAGCTCCGCAAATACCATGCTCGTATTGCATAACATCGTAGAAAGTAAA
>JANQLA010000043.1 GCA_028280855.1 Melioribacteraceae bacterium | reverse complement strand
TGGACACAGCAATGAAGATGGTGATCGTGAGATCATATGTCTTAATAATCTTGTTTCAAAAAGAGTTGATGGGCTTCTGGTAGCAAGTGCAGAAAATGTTACGGAAAACAATATAAAAACCTACCAAGAAATTAATAAAATAATTCCCCTAGTTTTTTACGACAGATGTGTCGAAGGTATTGGATCTAGTTGTGTTGGTATTGATGACAGGAGGAGTGCAGAAGTATTGACCGACCATTTAGTAGAAATGAACTATAAAAGAATTGCCCATTTAGCCGGCAAGTATAATGTTTCTGTCGGATTAAACAGAATGGAAGGTTACAAAATCTCTTTAATGCGACATGGAAAAGAAATAAAAGAAAATCTTATTGTGGAAACCGGCTTCAAGGAAGAAGAAGGTTATATAGCAATAGACAAACTGCTGGAACTTCCAGCATCCGAACGACCCGATGCAGTCGTTTGCGTCAACGATCAAATAGCTTTTGGCGCAATAAGAAAAATAGAAGAAAGAGGATTAAAAATACCCGACGACATAGCCGTTGCCGGATTTTCCGACGACGAACGCTCAAGGTTGTTAAGTGTACCTTTAACAACAGTTAGCCAGCCTGCATACGACGTTGGACATTTTGCAGCGAGAATTTTGATAAATCAAATTAATAACAAGATGCAGGAACCCAAAACAGTTTACCTGAACACCAATTTAGTTATAAGAGAATCTACTAGAAGATAATAGCTTATTTACGCGAGGCTAAAACAATGACTTGTAACCTGAAATCCAGACACCTAATTTTTGCGCTGCTGGCAATACTTTTTTTTGGCTGCGACAAATCCGATCAACCCCACAAATTTCTAGTCGGTTTTTCTCAATGTAACAGCGCAGAACCCTGGAGAGAAGCGATGAACAAAGAAATGACACAAGAAGCAGGTAAACACAGCGAAATAGAGTTAATAATTCTTGATGCACAACAAGATAATTCAAAACAGGTGTCGGATATAGAGAATTTAATAACCCGCGAAATCGACTTGCTTATTGTTTCGCCAAATGAAGCAAGACCAATCACTGCTGTTGTCGAAAAAGCTTTCGATAGAGGAATTCCTGTTATTGTTTTAGACCGAAAAGTCTACACTGAAAAATATACTTCATTTATTGGCGCCGATAACAGACTAATTGGCGAAGCGGCGGGTAAGTATACAATTGAGTTACTTGGTGGTAAAGGGAAAGTAGTTGAGATTTGGGGATTAAGAGGTTCTACTCCGGCAATTGAAAGGCACGAAGGATTTCGCAAAGCAATTTCCGAAGTTGAAGATATTGAAGTTATCTATGAGCAGGACGGGGCATGGTTAAGAAGACGTGGAAGAGAAATTATGGAGAATGTACTTCAAAGATTCAGTGATATCGATCTTGTTTACGCACATAATGATCCCATGGCAATAGGAGCTTATCTTGCTGCACAAAATGCGCAGAGACCTGGCATAAGGTTTATCGGCATTGATGGGCTTAAAGGTACAGAGGGAGGCATAAAGGCAGTAGCAACCGGAATGCTGGATGCTACTTTTGTGTATCCAACAGGCGCGGCGCTGGCAATTACAACAGCGATAAAAATATTAAAAAACGAAAAAGTTGATAGGAACATTACGCTGCAAACACAACTAATTAACAAATCCAATGCGGATGAAAATTTATAATAATACTTTAAATAAAGAATGAGACCAATTTTATTAGAGAAAAAAAATATTCCGTATACCGAATCATCTGTAACAATTGGCGTATTTGCTCCATGCGACCCGAGAATTGACGATTATTCGAGAGCAAGAGCCGCTAATATTGTTCAAATAATTGCCGGGAAAATTTCTGGTAAAATAATGCTCCCGAACTGTACGCCGGTTAAAGTGGTTTACTCGAATACCCTGATCGACGGAGAAAGAGAAGCCGATTCAGTAGCCAAGCAGTTTAAGGATGCCGGTGTTAACGTCCTGGTTTGTATACCGGATACATGGTCGTTCCCGCAATTAACCGTTTTATCTTTCCTAAGTCACTTTCCCCCCGATACCCCAATCAATTTGACTTGCGGTAACAGCGCACCCAAACCAGGTGTGGTTTATACACATGCCGTCTCCGGCGCGGCAGCGCAAAGCGGAAGACTGCTTCACATAAATGTGGGCAGTTGGGCTGATGAAGGAGAATCACCCGAAATATCACAAAAAACAATCGACTCTTTGATCGATTGGCTCTATGCGGCGGTAACTTATCAGGAATTGAAAGGAAAAAGAGTTGTTGTATTTGGCCATGACTCGATGGGTATGGAGACTGCACTTGCACACGTAATTCCGACGAGAAACCAGTTCGGGATTGAAATAACAAGATTGGATATGAAACTTCTAGCCGATATGATTTCAAAAAAAGCTTATGACAAAAATGAATTGACGGCATTAAGAAGTTGGATAGATTCTTTCGGGGAAGGAAATGTACAGCTAAACAATGAAGATGACAGTGAAAGGTTTAATACATGTTTGTCAATGTATCTCATTGTAAGAGATTTGTTGAAAGATTTAAACGCAGTCGGCGGGGGGTTTATGAGCCAATTGGAATGGGGGTCGGATAGAAGGGGAATTCCACTGCCGGTGCCTGATTTGATGGAATCGTTATTTAACACTACTTTTGATCATAACGGCGCTAAACCCGTAATCCCTTTTGCAACCGAAGCTGATGTTCAAGGTTTACTTACTATGCTGTTTATGACTTATCTCTCCGCAGGCAATCCTCCATTGTTTATGGACTTTAGAAAAGTTTATGATGCCGATGAAATAAATGGGCTGATTAAACAATTAGATGTTTATTCCGATGAAGATCAGTACATCAAAGGTTTTGTAGATGGTGTGAACTCCGGTTCGGCAAGCTTTAATTGGGCTGCTCTTCCCGGCACAGAGCCAAACGAAATAATGAAGAAAGTTAAATACCCGCTCGCAGATAAAAATTACTTTCCCGGCTCAGGTAATTCCGTGACGTTTGTAACCCCGGGCGGGATAAAAGGAATCGCTGCCAGGTTAGCATACAGCACATTAACGAATATGTTTTCAATGGTTTGGGATGAGGCTGAAACAGTTACTCTTAATGCAAAACTTGCAACAAAACTTTGCAATAACTCCGACCCGAATTGGCCTCATACATTTGTCAGACCAAAGTATGCTACCATGGAAGAGTACAAACACTATGCACCGGCTAATCATTTTCACATGACGTGGAATTTGAAACCGGCACGCTTACAATATTGGATGGACCTTGCAAATGTATTATCATCTGATAAATGGCGCATGAAGCCAAATCATACAGAAGAAGATTATAGATTATTACCATTACTCTATGTTATAAATGGTGGGGAAACACAAGCAAAACTATTAAGGCAAAAATCAATCTAAGGTTTCAACATTGTTGGAATTTCAAGAAATCGAAAAAAGTTTTTCAGGTATCCCGGTTCTAAAGGGAGTGGGCTTTGAAGCGGAGCAAGGCAAAGTAACTGCATTGGTTGGAGAGAACGGCGCCGGTAAATCAACTTTGATGAAAATACTTGCGGGAATTTACCAGGACTACAAAGGGCGGATACTTCTTGAAGGCCGGGAAATAAGGCCTAGAAACCCAAGACAGGCAAAAGTACTCGGCGTTTCTATCATTCATCAAGAGCTGAATTTGATACCTGTTCTTTCTATTGCCGAAAATTTGTTCCTTGGCTCCGAACCCCTTACACGCATGGGTTTTATTGACTATAATAAAATGTTCGACGATGCAAAGGAAATTCTTGGAACCTTTCGCTTTCCCTATGATGCAAAAACAAAAATTCAAGAGTTAGATGTATGCTGGCAGCAAATAGTAGAAATAGCACGAGCGTTTTCTGAAGATTCTAAAGTTGTTGTGCTTGATGAACCAACGAGCGCATTGACGGATCAGGAAATTGATGTTCTTTTTACGAAAATCAAAGTCCTGAAAGAAAAAAATAAAATTATAATTTTTATTTCTCACAGGCTCAATGAGATTTTTAGCATATCAGACGATATTGTTGTTTTGAGGGACGGAATATTTATAGATAAGAACAAGTCAAGTTTTATATCAAAATCCGAACTTATCAGCCAAATGACGGGTAAGAACTCATTTGTAGTTAATTCTTATAGGACAAAAAGAACAACTAAAAAGAAATCAATAGAAATAAAGAATCTCGAATATAATGTGAGTAAAAATCTTCTAGTTACAATCCCTGAATTGACACTTGATCAAGGTGATATTTTGGGTGTTGCAGGGGTAATGGGCTCAGGTAAATCCGATTTACTGAGAGTGTTGTTTGGCCTACCCGGCAGTGAATATTCATGTAGGCTGAAAGTCGGTGATCAAGCTTTTTCTCCTAATTCCCCTAGAAATTCCCTGAAGAACGGCGTTTTCTATTTAACAAACAACCGGAAAGAAGAGGGTATCTTTCCACAACTTGATTTAGTTCAAAACACAACTATTTCCATACTTGATAAACTTGCATCTGCCGTAATAAATAAAAGAAGAGAAAAGACCGTTGTTCGCGATGTACTCCGGGAATATAATGTCAATTTCCTTTCCGAAGATACACCAATACAGAACCTGAGCGGCGGTAACCAACAGAAGGTTTTACTAAGTCGTGGAGCCCTTGCCAATCCCAGACTGCTATTACTTGACGAGCCCACACGAGGAATTGACGTGGGTGCAAAAGAAGAAATTTACAACTTGCTTGAAAGGCTTAGCAAAAAAGGTGTAACGATGATTATCAGTTCCTCGGAAATACCGGAATTGCTGCGTATATCAAATAAAATTATTGTTATGGCACATGGAAAAGTTGTTATGCAAAAAAGTACTATAGATACGGACGAAGAAGAAATTCTGAAACATTGTTTTATGGTTAACTGATGAATGTAGCTCTCAAAAATATAACTAAGCAGGAATGGTTTAATCCATTTATTGGTGTATTGTTCATTTTTTTGTTATGCATTTTATTTTCTCCTACCGGTTCCGAAGGAACTATAATATTCCTGAAATTTGAAAATTTTGCAAACATATTCAGACAATTTTCGGAAATAGGAATTATTTCCATTGGAATGACACTCGTTATAATCACCTCTGGAATTGATCTTTCCGTTGGATCGGTACTTGCCCTTTCTGCAACAGTTACCGCATTTGGTATTATGGATTGGCAGTTAGGGCTATTTGCAACAATTTTTCTTGTTCTGGCGATCGGTGTTATTTGCGGTTTGCTGAGCGGTGTGGTGATTACATTTGGAAAATTGCAGCCTTTTATTGTTACGCTTGCTATGATGACCGGCGCACGTGGATTTGCATTATACGTGGCTGACAATAATTCAAGAAATATCGGCTTTGGAATTGGCGGCGCCCCGGAATCGTTCAGGATTTTTACCGACATGTGGATCGGTATACCGGTACCCGTCTATATTTTCATTGCGGTCGTTGTGCTGTTTAATTTTATTGTTACAAGAACAAAATACGGCAGGCATATTTACTCGGTAGGTTCAAATGAACAAGCCGCTCATTTAGCTGGTCTTAACGTCGGTTTAATCAAAATAGTAACCTATATTTTTTGCGGTGCTTTAACCGCTCTTGCAGGCATCATCCATTCTGCGCAGTTATTACAGGGTAATCCTAACGACGGTGTTGGTTTTGAACTGGATGCCATTGCCGCAGTTGTTATAGGCGGAACCAGTTTAATGGGAGGAAAAGGAAACATTATAGGAACATTCTGCGGAGTATTGATGATTGGATTGTTGAGCAACATCCTGGGCTTGCATGGTATTCAAAAAGATTTTCAACTGATGCTCAAAGGATTGATCATAGTTGCTGCGGTTTTGTTTCAAAACAACTCTCACATTCTGAAAAATCTGACAACTAAAAAATAAAAATGAATGAAATCTATTCCATAGGACTTGATTTCGGTACTTCTTCGGTTCGCGCATTAGTGCTTAATGCTCTTAGTGGAGAAATCATCTGCACTGCTTCAGTTGAGTATCCATCAGGAGTTGGAGGTGTAATTTATTCGGACAAAAATCCTTATGTAGCGCGGCAGGAACCCATGGATTATCATTCATCAATGCAGAGGGTTATAAACTACGTTCTTGGCAACACAGAAGAAAAAGGAATTGCCAGGGAAAAAGTAACCGGTATAGGCATAGCTGCAACAGCTTCAACTCCTTTACCGGTAGATTCAAATTTGGCGCCGTTGTCTTTCAATGAGTTATACAAAAATAACATTAATGCCAAAGCATGGTTATGGAAAGATCATTCATCTCATAAGGAAGCCGATAGAATTACCCGGATAGCTAATGAAATAAAACCGGAGTATGTTAAACAATCAGGAGGCTATTATTCCTCAGAATGGTTCTTTTCAAAGATTTTACATTGTAAAAATATTGATAAACGCGTATTCGATGCAGCTTATACGTGGTTAGAATTGTCAGATTATATTCCATCTGTGCTATGCGGAATAACAGATAATTCATTGGTTAAAAGAAATATATGTGCAGCAGGGCATAAAAAAATGTTCGCCGAAAAATGGGGAGGATTACCGGCTGCGGAGTTTTTGAACGCTGTTGACCCCCAGCTTGCACTTTTAAGGAAAAAGTTATTTTCAAGAGCTTACGATATCACACACGTTTCAGGTTACTTATGCCCGGAGTGGGCCGAGAAGACAGGACTGCAAGAAGGAATTCCTGTAGCGGTCGGATCGATAGACGCACACGTAGGTGCAATAGGAGCCGGTATTGAACACGGAACATTGGTGAAAATCATAGGTACTTCCACATGCGACATTTTATTACACCCCATCAGTGAGGATGATTTCGAAATTCCGGGAGTTGCAGGAATTGCCGCTCATTCGGTTATTCCCGGTTATTGGGGAATTGAAGCCGGGCAAAGCGCTGTTGGAGATATTTTTGACTGGTATGTAACCAAGGTTCTCAACAAAAATAAAAATTACCACATGGTTCTTACGGAAAAGGCAAGAAATTTAACAGTTGGCGAAAGCGGGTTAATATCGCTTGACTGGAATAACGGCAACAGATGTATTCTGCAAAATCCAAATTTGACAGGGTTAATATTAGGGCAAACACTAAGAACCGAGGATTATGAAATTTACAGGGCATTAATAGAAGCAACTGCTTTCGGGGCAAAAGTAATTATTGATAGGCTTCGGGATTACTCGGTAAAAATAGCAAAAGTTATAAACTGCGGCGGCATCAGCAAAAAGAACGATTTGCTAATGCAGATATATGCAGACGTTATGGGATTACCTATGCACATTGCCCCTAATGAAGAAACAGTATCACTCGGCGCTGCAATAATAGGCGCTTACACTGCCGGTAAAATGAAATCATTCCATTCGATTGAGGATGTTCAAAGCATTGTTTGTAAAGAACCGATTTTTGTTTATTCACCAATAAGGGATAATCATTTGAAATACTCCGGTCTCTACAAAATTTATAAAAAATTATACAATGGCTTTGGTGAAAAAAGCGGAAACTGTATGGCTCATCTTATGAGCAATTTGCTGCAAGCGAAAGCAAATGCACTTTGAGCCCGGATACATTGGGAAAATTTATCATACATACTTAAAGACTACATAGATCCTGGGAAGAGGAGTTCAAATAGATTACAAGTTCTTTAATTGATCTTATTTCAAAACTAAAAGGGAGGTTCTTATGAAGAAAACCCCAACTATTTTCTACTACAGTCTACTACTGTTGTGTTTAACAGTTTTTACCGGTCACGCTCAAATTACTATGAAAGGTACTGTTACCGACGAAAGTGGACTTCCGTTGCAGCTTGCCAACATAGTTGTTGAAGGTACAACTTTTGGTACTGCAACAGATGCAGACGGCAAATATCTTTTGTATGTAAGCAACCCGCCGGCAGAAGATTTTTGGCTCGTTGCTAAGTTTATCGGCTTCAAAACTCAACGAGAGTTAATTGAAGTGCAAGAAGGCACGGTAGAGGTAAATTTCACACTAGAATTCGACTTACTTCAGTTAGACCAGATTGTTAAAACAGGTACTGCCTCTCCGGTACAGAAAAAAACTTTGGGCAACTCAATTGCAACAATTAAAGCCGAAGAATTGGAAGAAGCAGGCGTTGATCAAATTGATGCTGCCTTATCAGGTAAAGTTCCCGGGGCCTTGGTGCAGGTTAACTCCGGCAACCCAGGAGGAGGTACATCCGTAAGACTAAGGGGTATTTCAACGTTGTTTTCCAGCACATCCGATCCTCTTTACATTGTAGACGGTGTAATTCTTGATAACTCGGCAACAGGTATCGTAAACATTGGAGGCAACAGCTCAAACAGGCTTGCCGACCTTGACCCTGATGATGTTGAAAGTATTGAGATTGTAAAAGGAGCCGCGGCAGCAGCATTATTTGGCTCTAAAGCTAATAACGGCGTTGTTCAGATTTTCACAAAGCGAGGCAGACCAGGCGAAACCAGGATAAGACTGAAAACCACGGTTGGCTTTGATCAAGCAGAAAATACATACGATATGATTGATTACCCATTTGCTATGATCGACGGCGCTTTAACTCCTGTAACAAGGTATGATTATGAGGATGATATCTGGCAAACTGGTTCAAGGTATTCTACCAACCTTTCTATTTCCGGTGGTGATGCAAACACCCGTTATTTTGTTTCAGGTTCGTGGTCAAATCATGAAGGCATTATACAAGGTGCGGAATATACAAGACAAAACTTCAGGGTAAACCTCGATCGTACAATGACTGATTGGCTCAATGTCTCCGTATCGGTTAATTACATCCATTCGAATAATGAGCAAACATTAAACGGCGGCGTTACAGGCGGAGCAGCAGATGGTTTCGGAGTGCTCACAGGTTTAACGCAAATGAGAAATTATTATAGTCTTTATCCGGATGCTAACAATCTTTATCCTGCGCACCCATGGTCTGCTGCAGGAAGGGCAAACCCGTTGGAAGTTATCAATAGATGGAATGCGCCCGAAACAATCGACAGAATAATTTCCGGAGTAAAGTTAGACCTTACGCCTATAGAAAACCTAAGCATTCAATATAGATTAGGTCTGGATAATTATTCTCAGGTTGGTAAAATCTTCGTCCCAAGGGAAACTCAAAACGCCCGGTGGCCAAACGGATACTCACAAGGAGCTAATAAGAATTCTTATTTAATTAACTCGGATTTGGATGTTTATTACAATTTTGATTTTTCCGATAATATTAAATCAACAACAGCTGCAGGAATGAATTACCAATATGGAAAATACAATACTGTATCTTCTTCTACTCAAGACCTGGTTCCTTTGGTTGAAACCCTTAGCGGCTCCGATGATTTTGACGCAGTTTCCGAATTTATCGACATAAGAAAACTACTGGGCTTTTACGTGCAGGAAACCGTTGGCTTGTACGACAAATTCTTCTTTACTGCATCACTTAGAGCCGATGCTGCATCTACGTTTGGCAAAGATGAGCGATGGCAAATATTCCCAAAATTCAGTTTTTCTTACAATATATCGGATAACGCATTCTGGCAGCCTATTGCCGAATATGTCCCTTCAATGAAAATTCGAGCAGCACTGGGATGGTCGGGTGGCCAGCCTGCAGATAGTTATGCGCGATTATCAAACTATCTTCAAAGCTCTTACGACGGTAAGACGGGTTTGGTTAACAGCTCGCTTCTGGGTAACGAAAATCTTAAACCCGAAAGAATGAAGGAATGGGAAATAGGAACGGATATTGAATTCTATAATGGTAGAGTAGGTTTAGAGTTAACTTATTTCGACAAAACAGTTGAAGATTTAATTCTGGACGAAATAATCAATCCTTCCATAGGCTACTATCAGCAGTTCCAGAATATTGGTGTTTTGAATAATAAGGGCATTGAACTTCTGTTAAGATCTGCGATCTTTAATACGCCCGATTTTAGCTGGGATGTATCGGTAGCATATACAACTAACGATCCTATAATCGAAGAACTTTACGGAGAAGACGTACAGAAATCATTATCATGGAGCCAGGCGATTCTTGAAGAAGGTAAGGCGCCAACAACATGGTATCAACGCACTATCGATTACAACAACATTGATGAAAACGGTTTGCCGGTTAGAAATACGGAATATGATTATTTAGGCGATCCTAACCCCGACTGGTTCGGTTCGTTTATTAGCGAATTTACCCTTTGGAAAAATCTTTCTGCAAGAATCCAGTTCGATGCTGTTTGGGGTTGGGAAGTATTCGATTGGGATACAAGATCAGCCAAACATACCATATGGCAGTGGCATCCGGATTATGAAAAGGAATTGAAGGGCGAATTACCCGAAGGATACAACAACAGGATAGCAAGCGCATTAGGTGAATTTGTTGAAGACGCTAGTTTTATTAAACTCAGAGAAGTTTCAGTATCGTACAGGTGGCGTAACGATTTGCTTAATTCAATTGGCATTAGAAATCTTGTATTCACACTAACAGGAAGAAATATATTTACAATTACCGATTTTCCGGGCTTAGACCCTGAAACAAATGCAGCTGGCCAGGATGTGTTATTACGCGGATGGAACTGGGGAACGACGCCTATACCAAGAAGTGTTCTCTTTAGCTTAACTTTTAATATTTGATGAAAAAGAGGAATATAAATATGAAAATAAGCAAATATGTTTTTACAACTATTCTGTTGTTTTCCTTTCTCCTGAATAGTTGTGACTTAGACGTTTCTAACCCGAACTCGCCCACCGACGACGACTTAAATAGTTATAGCGGGATGGCGCTAATTGGAGTTGGGCTGCAGAAGCGAATGTCAGCTGCCGTTGGCAACTACTCTCTTCTAACCGGTTGCGTATCAGGCGAACTTAGCCCGATAATTGGATACCTGCATTTGCAACCTTTAAGAAAATACCCCGATGCTTCGAAGAGAATAGAATTTACTCCTGATAATGATGATGTAAGGTTAGCCTGGAGGGAACAATATGCTATTGTTAAATCCGCAAATGATATTTTAGAAAATACACCGTCGATTGATATGGACCAGGAAACTCGTAACGGTATGATTGCATTAGCTAAAGCAGGCAAAGCATTGGCATTCTATCAACTAATTACACAATGGCAAAAGATACCGATTGCCACAGGTGTCGATCATCCTGAATTTGCTGACAGAGCTGCGGTTATAGAGGCAAGCCTTGAGTTATTGGAAGATGCCGAAGTTAAATCGCAAAACGTTTCGGAATCTTTTACAAATGACGTTCTGGCAACCGGTATGGATATTACTAATCTTGCAAGAGCGCTTCAAGCCAGGCTCTACTTAATGAAAGGCGATTATCCCAAGGCAGCGGAAAAAGCTAACCAGGTTACCGCCGAAGCATTTTATGTCTATGACGAGCAATCAAAGAACCCTTTTTACACTACTTATATTGCATCCAATTTTTTTGAAGCTTTGGCTTATTGGGTTGAAGACGCCGAAGAGGGCGATCTTCGGGTTCCTGCTAGGGTTGATACTGCAACACGCGGCGGACATTACGGCTCAGATACTACGTACATGATTATTAAATACGACGATCCGGCAGATATAATCCCGATTTACACAATGAATGAAATGACATTGATTAAAGCCGAAGCTTACGCACGAGGAGGTGGCGGTGATCCGGTTGCTGAAGTCAATAAAATTCGTGCAGATGCCGGGTTACCTCCCTACAGCGGTGCTAATGCGCTGGCAGAAGTATTTAAACAAAGATTCTATGATCTTTTCGCAACCGGCCAGAACTGGGAAGATTTAAGAAGATTTAGAAACGACGGCGTTGCATTGGTCGATGAGATTCGGGATAGAGAACTTTACCACGAATGGTTTATCTACCCGGATTATGAAGCAGATAAGAATCCCAATGTTCCCGCTCAGCCAACCGAAATTAATTACGGTTATTAATTTTTAAAATAACTGTCTCTTTTTCGTTTTGATTAAGAGACAGTTATTAATCAAAAAAGAATAGAAAAATGATATGATAAAAAAGAATATTATACTGCTTCTGGCTTTCTCAAGCATTGTATGTGCTCAATTTACCAACATAGACCGAATGTTTTCGATTTCCAGAGAACACCATCTAAAAGAGTTAGCAAAACCGCATGAGTACCGGGTCGGTAAATGTACAAAGTATGAACCCTTTAGAGAACGAAGAACAATACTGGAACTAAACGAGCCCGGTATTCTGAAAAGATTATGGACAACACACGCTAAAGGCGACAACCTTTGGATTGAATTTTTTGTTGACGATACACTTAAACCTGTAATCTCAGGCCCGGCTCATAAGTTAGCCGAAGCTGCATCAAAAATATCAACTCCCAGTGTTCCTTTGGGAGGATTTCACGATCAGAAAACGGTTAATCTTTATTTACCGTTGAGATTTGAAAATGTACTAAAAATTGTTGCCGAACCTATCGACCCAAGCGGCGAAAGGCCGTTTCTGGACGGCCCGTATTGGCAAATTGATTACAAACTGGGTAAAACATATGAATACGTTCCCAAAATAATCCAGAAAGATATTAACGGCGAAATAGTGTTTCAATGTATTGACAACGAAGAATTAAACACTGAGGATGACAACGAAGAATTAAAGTATTACGATGAGATATTTGAACTAAGCGGCTGCGAGGTTAAAAACTTTTTTATAGATGGTCCGGGGATTATCAAGAAAATAGAAATCTTCAGCGATAATATTGAATCTCTCATCTTACGCACTCGTTATGATTTGGATAGTTTGAAAGGAGGTATGAGGGTCGATCCTCCGTTTCAAGTTAATGCTCCTCTAAAATATTTTGTTTCGGATTTTACAAATACTGCAGTAGAACGCAATGGCAATAGTGTCTCGATATACTTCCCGATGCCTTTTAAAAAGAATTGTGCAATACAATTAACCTCGGCAATTGAGTACAACAGTTTTTTGTCAAAAATAAGAAACAGGATTAAAGTTACTTACATTCAAAATGGTAGGAACGCAGACGACAATTATTACTTTCATGCGCGTTATAATAACGGTATTGGAAACGGTTACGATAACTACGAAGTGGTTTCAACCAAAGGTAAAGGACATTTCGTAGGTGTTAATATTTTTGATAACGGACACGACCACGGCGGAGGCGACAACATACTTTTGGATGCCGGAACCTCAAACCCGGTTCAGCTTCACGGTATATGCGGTGAAGATTATTTTCACATGGCGTATATGAAAATTTGGAACAGAACTCCTTACAGCGGAAGTCCGCGTCATGATAGCCGGTACAGGTATCATCTTGAAATGCCGATTCCTTTTGAAGAATCTTTCGTTTTCAATTGGGGACTCTTTAACGGCCAGCCGGTTCATTCTGTTGCGTTCTGGTATCAGGAGAGACCGAGTTTAGAAGAAAAATCTGCAAGTGAATTTACTTATCTTATGCACGGGCCTTTTGCACTTGAAGAATTCGACAACATATCGCCGGGCTCTAAGCTGCCTGATAAAATTTATCCGTATTTTTTAAAATCAGCTGAACCTGTAAAATCAGCTTCTTGGTTAAAAACTTCTCAGCAAGGGTTCGTCGATTTGTGCCACATACACCGCAGGCATGTGCTCCAAATCCCTCCTTCGCATGGAGTGATTTTGGCAAACAGAAGCGCAGTGGCCGAAACAAAGCTTTGGGCAAATGAAGAAATGGAAGTTGAATTTGCAGTTGCCGCCGACGATCCAATAAAAATATTTATTAACGGCGAAAGCGTATTGGACGAAAATATACACAACAAGCCCGATCCGTTAAAATCATTCACAATTAAAGCGCAGCTAAAAAAAGGAAAGAACGACATATTTATTGTAACCTCCAACACGCTGAATTATAATTGGCGTTGGAACGGATTCGCATTCAAATTACTTACAAAAGTAAATCCTGGTGAAATTTATTGCATGTTGCCGGTTAATTAAGAACGTCTTTAACTCGTTTACAAATTGAGGATGCAATAGAATTTAATCGAATAAAATAGTCTTCACTTCCTCCCAATGAACTACCCGATGTAAAGCAAAACAGCCCGCAATAAACATTGCGGGTTGTTTTTACAGATGCTATAGAAGAATAAAGATGTTGCAAAAATCGATAATGCTCTCTCTAACGTAGAAGTGTTAGTTGTGAAGTTAAACTCAAAAACTACATGGCAATTTCAGAAATCCGGTGAAAAGTATTTCTATACCGCTATGTGTCTGCGGCTGCTCAAAATAAGAAAGCAATGGAAGTAAGGTGAACTAAAAAATAATTTGCCAATCTACAATGATTTATTGTAGATTCGATTTAACACTCTGAATTTTTAGCAAATCATTTCAGAAAGGAAACTAAATGATTGAGATAAATTACTCTATCAAAATAAACGCCACTAAAGAACACATCTGGGAAACAATGATCGCGCCGGAAACCTACAAACAGTGGGTGAAACCGTTTTCGCCAGAATCACAGTATAAAGGCGAATGGAAACAAGGGGGCGATATAATTTTCTTCGATCCGAATCTTGGCGGAACTAAAGCTAAACTAAAAATTGTGAACCCGTACGAACACATTTTAGCAGAGCATACCGCATTGGTTAATAAGCAAATGGAGGAGAACACTGAAGGCGATATTGCGGAAAAATGGATTGGTACAATCGAAGAGTACAAGTTCGAAGAAGATGAGGATGGTGTTAAACTAAATATAAATGTTAAAACCGATGAAGCATTCAAACCTATGTACGACGAAGGCTGGCCTGAAGCGCTTAAGTTGTTAAAAGGTTTGTCTGAAGAATAAAATGTTATAGATGAAATATTTATGAAATTTTGAAACTCTAGTCTCATGCAGATGTAAAATTTGAATGAGTTTCATTCTTTTCGCATTTGTTTTTTTGGTCTGCGACAGTCCATCATTTTTTTTTCATTCAGGTGAATTAGATGAGAAATTAAATCATGATTCACCGATAAAAAACTGGATTTTTATTCCCGCAGGGTCTTATTTATCAGGATCAAATCCTGACACGCTTTGCATTGACCATTCTTTTTTTATCTCCAAATTCGAAGTTACAAATCAGCAATATTTAGTGTATCTGAATAAAGTATTAGCAGAAAAAACTATCCGTGTTCATGGCAATAAAGTGATAGGAGTTTTCAGAGGGGATTCAGTTATTCAACCCGGTTACTACCCTTATTTTTATTTCAAACAAATGAGCGATGAAGATGTGTTTGAAATTCGTTGGAATAAATTTGCGTTAACAAACGACAAGTTTAAAGATCATCCGGTAACCAACGTAACCTGGTTTGGCGCACATGCTTTTGCAAAACATTATGGATACAGGCTCCCAACCTCTTTGGAATGGGAAAAAGCTGCGCGCGGTAGTAATGAAAATAAATACCCATGGGGTGACACTCTTTCATTTCAACACGCAAATTACTTTAACAGCGGGGATCCATTTGACAACGGAACAACTCCTGTAGGGTTCTACAACGAAGAACGGCGACCCGGTATAAAAACAAAAGATAATAGGTCAGTTTATGGCGTATACGATTTAACAGGCAATGTATCGGAATGGACATGCAGTTCAAGTATACTTTATCCTGAATACAAAATTTATCGTGGCGGCAGTTGGAAGAACTATGCCAAAGACCTGCCGAACTACCCGACAAGTGAAGCAGGACCAACACTAGCAACCGGTTACATTGGGTTAAGGTGTGTAATGACAGATTAGTCATAATTCAAATTACCCAGATAAACTATATCATTTAACCATATCCGACGTCTTATCTAATTATTGTTTCGGTTTATTCAATTGAATTTAGAAGCATCATTCGATAACTTACTCCCCCAAATTTTCAATCCGAGAATAATCAGGTTAACGATGAAAAATATTCTTAATGTATTCTTCGCTGGCTTCTTCAGCTTGTCTATTGCACAACCAATTCCCGTAAATGTAGGTTGGCTGCCGCAAGGCGAAGTAATTTCCAATCTTAGTGCTTACGGTTTCTCCGGAATTTTAAATGATGTTTCAAACATCGGTGGGCTCAATCCGGCGGCTATTAGTCTTTATAAAAATATGTCCATCGGTTTATCCTACCAATATGATACTGAAATTGATGAAGCTTGGAGTGCAGGTATTGGACACAAGCGTGAGTTCTCTCTTATTCCTCAAAGCGCATCAATAGTTTATCCATATGAAAACTTTCGTTTTGGTTTGTCTTTGAACCAGAAGTACAATTCAAATATAGAGTTTGGTTTAATTCCGGTTACCAGTCTTGAAGAACCCGATGGTACCGGTAAATTTACTCAACCTATATACAAAACAAAAGTTATGAACTATTCTTTTTCTGTTTCGTATACTATCTCAAAGTTTACCGATAATTCAGAACTTTCTTTTGGCTCAAGATTAAGCTTAAGCACACTTATTGAAAAACAGGAATTACAGGATGTAAAGATAGATGAAACTGTAACTTCCTCCGGGTTTGAACTTGGTATCATGTTTTTACATGAGTATTCCGAATCTGCAAATTTAATCCTGGGATTAAACTATTCATCTGAATTAAACTTTAGTGAAATTGTAAAGTATCAACAACAAAATGGCAGAAAGATAGATGACACACCTGGTACCGGTAGTGGTCGCTTTGTTTTAGTGCAAACTCATTTTAATTTAAATGCAAATTTGCCTGCAAAATTACAACTTGATGTAGCGACACAGTTATCAAACAGATCAAAGCTAACAGCTAATTTCACTAATGTTTTTTGGTCGAATATCTCCAATAGTTTAAAGGATAGATTGGAGTATTCTTTCGGTTATATTTACAAGTGGAACAATATGTTTGAGAGCTCAATTGGATTTTTTACTACCGAGAAATGTTATAAAAATGATGTGGCTGATAGTAACAATTATTTATCGGCAATTTACTTAAGCGCAGGTTTCATAATATCATTCGAGTATTTAGAATTAAATTTAGCGATAGCCGACAGTCATACGTTTTCAGATGATTGGAGAAAACAAACTATCTTTAAAGCCGGCGCAACTTACAATTTTTAATAAAACTCTGATCTTCGTAATTTGGTTTTACGCATCAAAAAGGTAATGCTATGAACCGGTTTATAATTGTAATTTTTAGTTTTGTTTTGGCAACCAGCCTTACGGCACAGCTTACGTATCGTTACACTGATTCTCTATTTGCCGTGGAAGAGTTATTATCGCCTTTGACGTACGCCACCGCGCCTGAATTAAACAGCCCGTATTTCGGTGAGTCTTTTACTCATGATGAAGAACTTTCAATGCGATTGTTTCGCCCGGTGAACGACAACCTTTCACAAAGACCAATGTTAATTTGCATACATGGCGGAGCATTTGTTTCAGGTAATCCTAACCATGATGATATGATCGCTTTCTGCGAATTGTTCGCTTCACGAGGATATGTTACTGCAACCATTCAATACCGGCTTGGTATGAATCCGCTCAGTGCAAGTAGCAGTGAGCGCGCAGTTTATAGGGGATTACAGGACAGTCGCGCCGCGATAAGATATATTAAAGAAAACGCTGATGAATTTGAAGTGGACACAAATCATGTTTATATGCTCGGCAGCAGCGCCGGCTCGTTTGTCGCTTTGCACAATTTATTTATGAATACGGATGCTGAAAGACCTTCATCAGCTCAAAGCAATCCCGACCTTGGCGGGTACGATGCGATAGAAAATCAATATAACCACAATGCGCATCCCGATGCGGTAATAGCTTTATGGGGTGCGCTTCAGGCAACAGACTTAATTCAACCCGGCGATGAAGAAATCCCGGTATTCCTTATTCATGGGACTGAGGACGATATAGTTCCGTTCGGTTTAGATCACCCATTTCAGTTTCCGTTACTTCCCCAAACCTACGGCAGCCAGTCCATAGCGGAACGTTTCGTTGAAATCGGCTATCCGCACGAAACGTATTTTGTTGAAGGTGAGGATCATGAGTTCTACGGGGCCTCAAACGGTAATTGGTCGTCTGGACCAAACGAGTATTGGGATACGATTTCTACACGGTCAATCAACTTTTTATATAAACACCATAAACCAACAGCAAACTTTGCACACTTTACAGAAGGCAACAGTGTATCTTTCACGGATCAAAGTACCGAAAATATAATTGGTTGGCACTGGGATTTCGGCGACGGCGAAACAAGTGATGAGCAAAACCCGGTTCATGAATATGCAACGGAAGGCGAATACAAAGTTAGGCTTGCAGTACAGAATGAAATTCAAAGTTGGGATACGATTAGTTCGACTATTAATATCACAATAACAAGCATCGCGGAATATAATTCAACTTTACCGAAGGAATTTGAGTTATCACAAAATTACCCTAACCCGTTTAATCCGATTACGACTATTAAATATACTATCCCGGAACAGGATTTTGGAAACCAGGGATCGACAAAAATTTCGCTTAAAATAATCGACGCACTAGGAAGAATAATTGCGACACTGGTTAACGAACATCAATTACCGGGTAACTATAGCATGAGTTGGGATGCATCTAATAACGCAAGTGGGATTTACTATTACAGGCTTCAGAGCAGTAATTACACAGAAACAAAAAAAATGGTGCTTTTAAGATAGAATCCGGATGATTCTTACTTGCATGACGACAGTCTGGTTTTACAGATTGATGCGGGTAAAGAATTGATTCAGTGAAAATCCACGTAATCTGTGTCATCCGTGTTCCATCATTTTTTCGACAGGAAAATATCATTGGACAGTAACGAAATAATTAGCTGGCTGCTCGAAGGAGACGTCTCCATTCAATACCAGGTTCATCGAGATTTGCTAAACAAAGATCGCCCTGATCTGCAAAAACGCATTGCCAACAAGGGCTGGGGCAAACAATTTCTTGAATGCCAAAACTCCGATGGACATTGGGGAAGAAAGTTCTACCAGCCCAAATGGATTTCAACACATTACACTTTGCTCGATATTAAAAATCTAAACATCTCTCCCACGAATAAAACATGTAAAAAAGTTGTCAACAAATTATTAGATGAAGAGAAAGGCATTGACGGTGGAATTAATCCCCACACTGAAATTAATTACAGCGATGTATGCGTAAATGGAATGTTTATAAATTATGCGTGTTACTTTGGAGCCGAGGAAGAAAAACTGAAATCCGTTATCGATTGCTTATTGGAACAACACATGCATGACGGAGGTTTTAATTGTCAATCCACTCGCTCAGGAGCAAAACATAGTTCGCTTCATTCAACAATATCAGTGCTGGAAGGAATACTTGAATATAAACTTAACGGTTATAGATACAGGCTAAACAAGTTACTTGAAGTAGAAGAAGCAGCGCAAGAGTTTATACTTCGGCATAAACTATTCTTATCCGATAGAACGGGTAAAGTTATTAACAAAAAGTTTTTAACACTGCCTTTTCCTCATCGATGGTACTATAACATTTTGCGTGCGTTGGATTATTTCCAGGTCGCACAAGGCCCATACGACCAAAGAATGAAACCGGCGATAGATGTACTTTTATCAAAACGAAATAAAGACGGAACATGGAATGTGCAAGCGAAGCATTCAGGCGCTGTTCATTTCGAAATGGAAAAAGCCGGTAGGCCGAGCAGGTGGAATACTCTGCGAGCGATGAGGGTGTTAAAACATTTTAACCTGCTACAAAGTATCGAAGACGCAAAGTTTCAAGTAAAGCTTTAATACGGGGATGCAATGATTTTTAAAATCAGTTACATAGATAATAATGAAGTAGAACTAAAATATATTAGATAAATTCTACCAAGCGTCCCATAGACTTCGCTGTGTTCTTTAATGAATTGAAGAAAAGTTAAACCAATGATGACAACTTTACCTTTCTACTTTTAATTTTTTCCTCACCCACTGTAACATTCTGCTCAATAAGTTCGTCATATTAAATTGCCAACATTGGATTTATAATGAATAAAATTCTATTTCTGCTATTACTCTTTTCATTTTCGATTCAAGCTCAAAAGTACAATATTAAGGGCTACGTAACAGACGCTGCAAACGAAGAACCGCTTAGCTTCGTAAATGTTTTGATTGAAGGAACAACGAACGGTACTTCCGCTAATCTCGACGGTATATTTAATCTTAAGGTCAAGCCCGGGAATTATAATTTGATTTTCTCATTCATCGGCTATCAGACCGATACACTCGCCGTTGAAGTTCCGATGGATAACACTTTACACATTGAGCTGAAAGCCCGGCCGATAAAGCTAGCCGAAGTAGTAGTCACGGGTGAAGACCCTGCTTACAGGATTATCCGTGAAGCAATAAAAAGAAAAAAAGAAAACCGGGAAGGTCTGCGCAACTTTGAATATAATGCTTACTCAAAACGGATAATGACTTCGGCAGGTGAAGTTGCTATGATTGAAGAGGTTTTCCTGAAAGGTTACAAAAGTGTCGGCGAGTGGGAAAAAGAGTTTATCCTTTCAACGCACAAAACCGAGAACCTGAAAAAAGAAACCCGCACAATGGATTTCAACATCACCGATAAATATTACATAGATTTTTGGGGCGATACTTTATCTTTATTAATGAGCCGTGTTTACCTGCCTATAGCACAAAACGCTTTTGATCACTACGATTACAAACTGCTCGAAACAATTGAGGGGAATGATTCGGAAACATACAGGATACAAGTTATTCCTCTATCAGATATACAACCGCTGCTGCAAGGTGAAATTACGATTGATAGTGAAAACTATGCAATGAACAGTTTAGACCTTCGCGCAAATGAAGGATTACGTTTCCCGTATATCAATAATCTATCTCTTGAGTTTGTTCAGCAGCTCGATAAATACGACGGCTACTGGCTGCCGAATTATGTTGAATCCAAAGCAACAATGGAAGTCAGCTTCCAGGGCTTGCTGAATATTGAGCCGATGTCGTTTAACCAGTTCAGCAATATTACCGATTACAAGCTGAACGATGTAATTCCAGATTCCATTACAAACGCTGTTCGCTCAAAGTACGGCTACTTCACTCCCGATACATCCGGCAACGAGAAAAAGCCGCCGACATTAACACGAATAGAAATTGACTCCATTCGAACACTTCCTCTTAGCACTGTTGAAACGAAAGCATACGAGGAATTAGACAGCACAAAGACAATGAATAAAATGGTAAAAGTAAGCGGAGCGCTGGCTGCTTTAATACCCGATGAGGAAGATGAGAACGATACTACAACAAGTTTTCTTTCAGCATCAATGGGAACTATGACTGGCTACGGCTACTTTAGGAACAACCGTGCAACCGGTGTTGTATTGGGCGCAAGATATGACGACAGCTTATTCCACAGAAACCTTAACGTAAATACGTTAGCGGGCTACTCGATTGATAGAGAGAAGATAGAAGGTAAACTAAAGTTAAAATATTCATTTAAAGATTTCTACATCGATGCAATCGGATTCAACTACTCAAAGCAGTGGCAATCGTTAATTCCCTACCCCGACATAGCTAACAGCGCCGGGGTTACGCTTGGCTTCGATGATCAATTTAATTACCATTTGGTAAAGGGTTTTTCAATCGGGCTTGGTAAAAGGTTCGGTAAGCAGGTAAGAACCAATTTGTCTTTCACATATGAAAAACAGGAATCACTTCCTAATTTTAACCACCGGAGTTTGTTCAACGCAAAACGAAATCCCAGAATTAATCCTCCAATAATAGAAGGGTTCGATAACAAATTTACATTTGATTTACAACTAGGCGAAAACCCGTTTGAGATCCAGATTACACCGCAAAACGGGTTGATAGCGCAGGCAACATATTCCGCCCCGGGATTAAAAAGCGATTTCGACTACACAAAGTTTCGAATGATCGGTTTGCTTAGCTCCAAAACTTTTTACGACGAACTATTTGTTTCACCATATATGCAATTGGTTGTGGACGCTTCAATAATCCGCGGTAATTACGGGCCGCAGCATGTTATAACGCCAAACTCGGCATTGGCAGTCTACGCGCCTGCCGGAGTAATGAAAGGATTAAAACCCTACGAGTTCGTTGGAACCGAAATGGTTTCAGTTCAGTTCGAACATAACTGGCGTACGATAATTTTTCAATCGCTTGGTCTGGACTTTCTCTCTGATCTTCACATTGATATAATAACAGGTGCAAGCGCCGCAAGAACATGGAACAACTCATCCTACTTTCCTGCAAACAAAATGAACGAACCATACTGGGAAGCTTATGTAAGCGTATCGCGCATCTTAGCTGCATTGCGTGTTGATGTTGTTTACAGCAGTAACAAAGATGTAACGGTGAGAGCGGGAGTTGGGACGTTATTCTAATTTTCGGAGAATATAGAACTTGGGAGTTAGAATTGATAACAATGAATGACGGATAACCGTGAACGATTTGAAGTCCTTGAGTAATCAGCGACTAAGTCAACTGTAGACCGGAGAATGATATTTGTTTCGAATTGCTGAGAGCGCATTTGATATATGCAAAACGTACTTGAAAAAATAATATCTCTATCTTAGTTTAAATATCTAATTAAGCTGGGAGAAATGGATGCCTGAGATATCCCGATTTTTAGGAATAATAATTAGGATGTATTACAAAGAACATTTCCCGGCCCATTTTCATGCAGAATATAATGAATATGAAATTACGGTAAATATTGATGATGGTGTAGTTGAAGGGAAATTTCCTAAACGCGCTTTGAATGCAGTGATGGAATGGTATGAACTGCATAAAGAGGAACTGAGTGAAAACTGGGAATTAGTGTTAAAGAAAAAACCTTTAAAGAAAATTAAACCTTTGGAGTAATCATGTTTTTACATGTTATAGATGCAAAATATATCGACGGATTTAGAATATGGATAAAATTTAATGATGGCGCATCGGGCGAAATTGATTTATCATCGGATTTGGGGGAGGGCGTTTTTGAGCCGCTTAAAGAACTAAACTACTTTAGAGAATTTTCATTGGAAGGTCACACATTATCGTGGAAAAATGGAGCAGACTTTGCCCCGGAATATTTAAGAGAAAAAATTAATTAAATCGTTTCTTCTTTATTAGAATATCGACCCATTATCTTGCTTATGGGAATATACTAACGCAATCAAATAAAATACTTTTTACATCTGCACATCGCAGTCGCTCATCATCCCGAACGCTGTTTGTGGTTTTAATACCCTATTAGTTAAATAAAAGAATTGAAACCGCATAGCAAGTGCAACGGCTGCATGATGATAGAATCAATCGTCTTAATACCCTGCCAACAAAATGAGCGAACCATACCGGGAAGCCTATGTAAGGGTATCGCGCATCTTAGCTGCATTGCGAGTTGATGTGGTTTACAGTAGCAACAAACATGTGACTGTAAGAGCAGGGGTTGGGACGTTGTTTTAAAATAAAAAAATGTAACCACGGAGATCACAAAGATTTGTACAAAGTCCACAGAAAATATCTTGACACAGATTATATCTCCTCTTTGTGATCTCTGTGAATTCTTTGCGATCTTTGCGGTTAAAATAAAGTACTACCATCCTGCCTGCAATCTTTTTCCTTTCTTTCCCGACTCTTGATCGTCGGCTGAAGGATTGGATCTAATAATTTATTCCTTTTTCCGACCCCACCTCCGTTTATAGTAAATTAAACTACTTGAGATTAAAACGATTGTTGTTTATTTTTACCTCTATCTTTTCCACGCGGGCATAATGACTTTTCGCACAAGACGAATTATCAAACCGGGCAAACCTGGTATTAATAAATATGTCGATAAATACGGCGATAATTTATTTTGCGTACGTTACAGGTATGACGATAAAACCGGCAAACGAGTAACAACTGTTGAACTGGTAGTTGATGAAAAACAACCCGCCAAACGAAACGATTTACCGCATAATAAAAAAGTGTTTGTTGAAATAAAGTATAATGAACATGGCTTGCGACACAGCATAAAAACATTCGGCGCAAAATGGAATAAAGAACTTAAACTTTGGGAAACGAACTACTCAACCGCTAAAATTCTTGAGATAACCGATCGCATACAAGATGTAAATCAGCAGAAGAATAAAGAATGAAACACGACAGTTGTAGTCTAAATATAGAAAATGAAATTAGTCTAATGATAGAAAAATTTAAAAGCAATTTTCTAGATATAGAAAACATTTTTCTAATATTAGAATAAAATAAATTATAACGCTGAGTAGGTTATATAGTAGTTGAACGAAACCGCATACGCGGTAGCTTAGCGAGTTCTTTGAAAAAATGACAGAGTATTTTTAATATTCTTCTCATCGTCAACCAAAAGAGGGAAAAAACGATGGGAGAATTACGAGAAAAAATGCTTCGAAGAATGGAGTTAAGAAACTACAGTAAAAAAACAATTAAACTGTACTTGTATCATATGGAGAAGTATGTAAGGCGCTATGGTAAGTCGCCCGATGGCTTAGGAAAAAAAGAAATCGAAGAATATCTTCATGAACTTATCTTAGATAAGTTAAGCGGTTCTGCGATGGCACAAGCGTACAGCGCTCTGAAGTTTTTCTATTGTGATTGTCTGGAAAAGCCATGGGAGTTGGATAAAATTCCTCGACCCAAAACGGAAAAACGTCTGCCCGTAGTTCTATCGCCGATGGAAGTAAAACAGATTTTGCTCGAAGTAAAAAACAAAAAATACCTTACCGTACTGATGATAATATACTCAGCGGGATTACGACTATCCGAAGCTCTTAGACTCAAAACGAAAGATATTGACAGCGCGAGAATGTCAATACGTATCGAACAGGCAAAGGGCAAAAAAGATAGGTATAGCGTACTCTCTGAAGTTATGCTAAACAAACTTCGAAACTATTACAAGCAATATAAACCGGTCACGTGGTTATTTCCCGGCAAAGAAGACAATCCTTTGTGTAGTTCAACAATACAGAAAGTATTTATTGGAGCCAAAAAAAAGCGGGCATCAAAAAATCGGCAACCGTTCATACATTACGTCACAGCTTTGCAACCCATCTATTAGAAAACGGATGTGATATATTTACAATCCAATCGCTGCTTGGACATTCGAGTATACATTCAACAAAGATTTATCTTCACATACAGAATACAACAAAGCGAAAGATTATAAATCCATTGGACCAAATACTTGAGGTCTCATATGATCTCTGATGGTTTGTGCCAAAGGTATACATGCGTAGAACTTGCCGATATATTTAAGAACTACGGCTATGAGTTTGGAAGACAATACAAACTTCCCGAAAGTTATACGAGTATAATGAACCTGATACTAAATTGTAGAACGGCTGCTCTTGGCAAACATGTTGAGCGATGTGATAGTTGCGGATATAACAACATATCCTACAACTCATGCCGTAACAGGCATTGTCCCAAATGTCAATACAGAGCAAGAGAGAAATGGATTGAAGCCAGAGAAAGCGAGCTTCTGCCAGTATCATATTACCATATTGTTTTTACAATACCGGGTTTGCTGAACAGATTAGTTCTGATCAATAAAAGAACACTCTATAATATCCTGTTCAAGTCGGCAAGCGAAACACTTCTTAGTCTGGGCAGAGACCCAAAACATCTGGGAGGCGATATAGGCATTATTGCCGTGCTGCATACCTGGGGACAAACCCTAATGGATCATCCACATCTTCATTGTATTGTACCGGGAGGAGGCTTGTCGGAAGATGGTAAAAAGTGGAAATCATCGAAGAAATCAAAATTTAATCAGTTCTTTATCCACGTAAATGTAATTTCTGATTTATTCAAGAAAAAGTTCCTGCGCTATCTAAAGAAAGCTTACAGTAATAACGAGCTTCAATTTTGCGATTCAATTGCATCACTGCAATATCGAAACTCATTTAAGAATTTTCTGAACAAGTTATATGAAAAGAAATGGGTTACATATTGTAAGCATCCTTTTCATGGAGCTAAACAAGTGATTGAATATCTGGGAGGTTACACTCACAGAGTAGCAATATCGAACAACCGGATAAAAAGGATAGAAGAAGGCAAAGTTGTATTTGATTACAAAGACTACCGTGATAGTAAAAGAAAAGAGATGAGATTAAGCCCGGTAGAGTTTATAAGACGATTTATGTTTCACATACTGCCGGAAGGATTTTTTAAGATTAGGTATTACGGCATACTCAGCAGTAGGAAGAAAAAAGTTACGTTAAAAATATGTATAGGAATTTTGACCAGGAGTACAAATAATCAACCAGTCGACGGAACAACAACCCCCAAAACTAGAGAGTGGGTATGTCCAAAATGTAACACAGGAAATATGATTGCCTATCCAATTATATATTGTAAAGCGCCAGGATAGGAGAACTACATTACTAAGAAATGATTATTAAGTTTTTCGCAGCGATTGAGTATCGGGATGCATACGAGCACATATTTTCTGTGAAAATGCTCTGTTTTTATAAAGTGAAAGTTTTAGTCGAGAAATTAAATTGACGAATAGAAAAATATCGATGAAAGTTATAAGGAAAATGGGAGTAAAACGAATAATTAAAAGTGGATTAAATACCCATAAGTTCTTAAAGTTGGTTTCGCACAACATAATTTTATCTGTAAATGGGATTAGAATTTACACAAGACTATTATTTTTTTGTCCATTTCCAGATAAAATTCTATAGAGTTATACTTATTTAAAATTATATTCAAATACATCTAAATATTGTTTCATATCAATCAATTTGATTATTTATCTAGATAACAAGGGAGTTAATTAATGAAAAGTGTCATTATTATATTTTTACTAGTTTCCACTGGTAATTTTTTTTATGCCCAAACCCAAACAAATTATAAATTGAACGAATCTTCAGATTCCTTAAACTCCAGCATTACTCTTCTTTTTGGTACTCAATTTGATGAAGGAAAAGAACGTGGTCCCTTCTTCATTGTTGGGGCATCATTTCTATTATACAAAAGTGATAATTTTAGTATTCCTCTGGAACCATTGTTACATTTTGTTAGTGGAGAAAATCCTGGAAAAACATCATTTTTCCCCAGAATAACTGTAAGCCTAAAGTATAATATTTTTTCAATATATCAAACCGAGATTTATATACAAGGGGGAATGGGAATACCTATTCTATTTTCATATCTTTTTGATTTTAGTCCTGCTCTTGGCATCTCATATAAACAGGTACAAATAGATATAAGAAACATATTCTATTTTGATACAGATGGTCTCTCAACATTAGAAATCAATAGATGGCCAGTAACGGCCATCGTTTTAGGAATATCAATATAATGGAGGTTGAATGAAAAAATTATTATTACTACTATTTTTCCCTACTATTTTATTTTCTCAAAAATTGTCTAATGTACAGTTGCAACAACGAACACATCAATATGTTGTACAACAAGCATGGCAGTTGTTAAAGGCAGAATATCCACAAATTCAATATTCTGCTATGGCTTCTCATGTGGGATCATCTGAAACGGGAGGCCCATTCACAACACAGAAAATAGTTGCTGGTGCCTATAGAGAAGATGAAGAGGATCTAGTTTATGGTAATTATGGACTAGCAGGCGCATTAACGACAATTAATCATTTTTGGAGTGCCGACAACGGAGATAACTCGACATTGTATTATTTTCCATTTAATAGACACAATGCTTATCAAAAAGCAATGGTTTTTATAAACGGCTCGGATGTTGGTGGAAATAAAAGAATTTTAATCCCAGAATCGGGTTGGTGGCCAGAAGTTACCAGAGAACATACGACAGGTTGGTATTTTTCATATGAGTCATTATTTGATTTATACACTACAGGTAAATATTATTGGGAAGGCTATATTGATGATTTGGGATTTTCCCATTACGTACAGTATGGACCTTTTTATTTTTCTCAAGCTAACAGGGATAAATATGTATGGGAAATCTTAGGTAGAGCTGCTCATCTATTAACTGATATGGGCGTTCCTGCGCATGCACATAACGATATTCACTGGCCTGACACTGATGCTTATGAAGACGCAATGACAACATCATATGCTCAGAATTGGAATTACATCGATGCAGCTAATCAAGGTGGTGTAATTGATGTAACTAATAAGCAAGATCCTTTAAGATATTTATTTTATACAACTAATCAAGTTGCTGATTTTTTCCCTAGTGATGATTATTCAGGTGACAATAATTATAATCCAAATTATGGCTCTGATTACTATCTTGAGTTATATGATGTTATATCCGGCTTAGGCTCTCCACCAAGCAGTGTTAATAATAGCAATATTGCAAATGCCTCTTTTGTCATGTGTATTAGAACTGTGGCTGGTTTATTGAAATGGTTTGCCGATGAAACTGGTATCTTGTTACCACAGCAAGCTTTATTAGCTGTAACTCCAGAAATAATTAATGTTGGTTCAGGGCGATCAGGCACATATATTTATGAGAGTTTTCAAATTCAAAATACTGGCAATGTAACACTAAATTTAACCTTGCAATCCAGTTATTGGGACATAGAATTCTTGGGTGAAAGCTCTACTCATTATTTTACAAAAACTCTTTCACCTGGCCAGAGTTATACTGTTAATTATAAAAGTTCCTTTGGGCGTTATGAGTATGGGACATTTACTAGACCAGTACAAATATTTGATAACTCAAATAATATTAATAAAACTCATGCTCTCATTGGAGAAAGACTGCTACCTGATTTTTGTTTTGCTGAAACCGCAGCAAGATCTGCTTCCCCTGAAGAACAATTATTTGATGGAGCATTTATTGGATATTTTGGCTTCGATAATGATTCACTAACTTTTAATAAAAATAAAAGTATAAAAGAAAGATTAGACTTTGCATACAAGCTATTAAAGAAAGATAAAAAAGATAAGGTACAGGACATCTGTAAAGAAGTAATTGAGTTATATCCTGAAAGTGAAATGGGCGTATCATTCTATGTAATGGGTTTATTATGGGAAGCTGCCTATTCTGAAGACATAACAGATTTCGATGAAAAAGATCTTAAAAAGTATTTAAAAGAATTAACAAAAAATAAGGACAAATATAAAATACATGGCTACGCACAACTGTTGTTATCGCTATTAGATGTAGGTAAAGATATTGAAGGATTAGAAAAACTATTTTCAGATTATGAATATGACAAATTGAAAGAGCTAGCTTTGTTCCATCAGTTTATATACTATTATATCTATGAACAGGACAAAATTAAGGCAAGGGAAATATCTGATAAATTAGATAAAATGTTTGAGGGATCGATATACGGCTATGAAATTCATTTAATGTTCAAAGATGATGGTTACACATTGCAAGGCTTACTAGATTTGATTAAGAAGTTACAATCAAGTTTACTTGTAAAACGAGCTGATAATAAGACAGATTTATTGAGCGAATTACCAACAGAATATTCATTATCTCAAAACTATCCGAATCCATTTAATCCATCAACAACTATTGAATACTCTATACCAAAAGTCAGTCATATAAAAATCTGTATCTATAATACTATGGGGCAACTAATAAAAACACTAGTAGATGAAACTAAAGCTCCAGGCTTTTATAACGCCGAATGGAATGGCACGAACGAAAACAAGTCTAATGTTGTGAGCGGAATCTATTTCTACAGATTTGAGAGTGATGATTTTATTTCCAACAACAAAATGATTTTGCTCAGATAATATGAAGTTTTTGCTGGAAAAAAATAAGGGGTATCATTATCCTCCTTTCCTATTTTTATTCTTCTGTTATAATCTTTTATTCTCAGAAGCGCCAGAAGTAGCTTTTTCAAAAATAATTGAAAGAAAGCAATTAATTTCACTTGCTGCTGAAACGTTTGATATAAATGCTTCATACCTCTCAGCAATAATTTATACAGAAAGAACAAAAAACTATGATTGGACAGATGAAGCCTTTGACGAACTAATCGCAAGAGTTGGTCAAAACAGTTCAATTGGCTTTTCACAGGTAAAGATTAAGACAGCATATTTTATTGAAAAACAATTGTCAGATAGCACCAGTGTATTTTATTGTGGTAGAAAATATGAAAAGGCTTTAGAAGTTAGTAAATCACCATTCCAGCTTATTGAAAAACTTAAAAATGATTCACTAAACATTCTATATGCTGCAGCGTATGTAAAAATCATACAATCATTTTGGCAGAATCGAGGTTATTCGATAAATGATAAACCTGAAATAATAGGTTCGTTATATCAATTAGGATTGTTTCATCCAAATGGAAATGTGCGTGAACCACACTTCTACCCAAAGCCAAATGAGTTTGGGAATCATGTAAAGACTTCCATAAATTTGTTTTGCAATGATAATAGTGAAAGACTCAATCAATTTTTTATTGAGTAATTGTTTATAAAAAAGTAAGTATAACATGTTGCTGCTAATGAACCAACCCTCGGATGATTAAGTCATTCGAGTTTAGGAGATAAAATAAAGCCATAACGTTTTGCTTGACGTTGTAAAGATTTAACACGTTGTTCTTTGATTTTTTGTTCATACTGTTGAATACCATACTCTACATAATCGATACCTTTAGTCATAACATTATAATAGCATATTGCAAGCTTCCTTGCTGCTGCCTTCATCGCATGAAGCTTACCTTTCTTGGATTGTATTCTTCTATAGAAAGCGCCGATTGCATTATGCTTACTGAGCACCAAAGTTTGAGCAGCAATTCTAAATATCTGACCTGCATTAGATGAGTTGCGGATTTTACGCTTTTTAAACGATGTACCGGATTGATGAGTGTTAGGAGCCAGACCGAGCCATGAAGTAAAGTGTTTTTCTGTTATCCATTTACTCATGTCAGTTCCAACTTCCGCAATAAGCTGTAGTAAAGTTGAGTCAGTAAGTCCGGTTATTTGTGAAGGATCATTTCCGTTTGTCATTTTCATCAGGTTAAGGTGTAGGTTTTCAATTTGTGGTTTGTTATGACGTATAGGTTTAGGTTTTTTAATATCTGGAGGAACAGGTTTCTCCCAGTTAATGTCATTTAGTAGTTTCTCAATTTCTTTATCGCACTGGTATGTTTGCTTCTGATAGAACTCATAACCATCGATAGCTTGTTTAAGTGCAAAGAGATGTTCTTCCCGGTAGTTACCTTCGAGGGAATCAATTACTTTCTGCCGTTTTGCTTTCAGTATTTGCCTGTCGCAAAGTTCGACAAGTTTTTGAAGATCACGTTCACCATTGAGTATAGCATTAATGATTTTTAACCCGCTTACTCCGTTGATTTGGCAAATAACAAAATGGAGTTTGATATTCATAAGATCGAGGGCTTTTTGAGCACGACGGATGTGATCACTTGCAAGACGAATGTTTGTTTTGCGTAAACGTACATAGGAACGAATTTTACGGGTTTGATCATCGGGTATAAAAGAAGCTCTGAGTAAGCCATAGGAGTGTAATTGTTGAATCCATTGACAATCGGAGACATCTGTTTTACGACCTGGTACGTTTTTAACCATTGTGCTTTTAACAAGACAAACTTTAATACCGGCTTGTTCTATCATATCGTAAAGAGTAACCCAATAAACACCGGTGGATTCCATTGCAACGGTTACAATATTATTTTTGATAAGATATTCAACAGCAGACTTAAAATTAGAAGTGAATGTACCGAATGATTTGACTTCTCCGGAATGGAGAGCAATAAAAATTTCGCGGCTTCCGATATCTATTCCAGCCGCTTGTTCGTTGATAACTTTAAACTTGCGTTTTGCCATCATCGCTCCAAATAAATGATGGGGAATAATAGCAGTGCAAGCCTGGTAAATGAATTATAAGTTAAATTGCTAAACGGGGTATCCAATATTGTGGATCCACCAATAAGTTAAACAAAATTTACCAGAGCAATACTCAAGCACGGGCACTTATGGCACCAGTCCGCGTGACTGCTACTTCTGCTTGCTCTACTTTTTGCAAGTTCATTAAATAAGTTAATTTTGGCAATTCCGAAATTGTGGACTCAAGACCGACCACCGAACCGGTTTTAGTTGGGTGCAATTTTCGGGTTTACGTTTTTTGTTTGGCATTTTGTTCTAATGAGTTTGTAAATGTCCCGAAGGGATCCCTATGGGATAAGTTAGGTCGCCGCCAGTTCGGTTGAATTTACTGGCGGCTACAAATTATAAACATTCGTTGCAAGGTAAGCATTGCTGTTCTGGGCGGCGGCTTAGCGGCAACCCCTACTTGCTATAAGTCAAGAAAGAAATACTTAAATAAAAATAAAGTTCTTTGACAAACTGTATAAAAACACAATGTATTGGGCTAATTATATCCCTATGTATAGACTTCACCCCTTAAATTTTATTTTCATAGCTCCGGATAAGATTTCCCGGTTTTAAGTTTTCTTGTTTAAGCTAACCTTACTTCCGTCAATATAATTAGGTTGATTTTATATTTATACAAATTATCTTATTCGCTTCAAACAAGAACCGGGCAAGCTGTCATATCCGTTAGTCAAAGCGATCAAATGATAAAGCTTGATCCTTTAATGCAGCTAAGCGATCAGCCTACCCGGAACTATAATAAAACTTGTAGAGCGCTCCCTGGTTTTAAGTAAAGCTTCTCCTGGTTAATCAAGCCATGTGAAAGAACAGAGAATAATCTATGCCGACTTTTTATATTTCTTCTTTTTCTTAAACTCCCGGTACTCCGTTTCCAGTCCTCTTAGTTCTTCTACTGCCTTTTCTTTGTATTGGTAAGTGTGGTTCTCTTTTATCATAGCAGCAATTAGTTTGAGCATATTAGAAGCACATGCCATAACATTCTTTCTGTAGCGCGCTTGCTTCATCTGTCGTTTAAGGTAACGTATTCTTATTTCCGGAATGTGGTTTTTGGTTTCTTCAGCCATTTTGTAAATAAGCGCCCTTAGCCTGTGGTTGCCTATGTGAGTTATCCTACGGTAACCAGTATACTTGCCAGACTGAGAGAGTTTTAGATTGGTCCCGGCAAAAGCTTCTATTTGTTTATAGTTGGTAAAGTATCCCGGATCACGCAACTCGGCAATAAATCGGGAGGCTGTAATTTTCGATATTCCTTTTATACTTTTAATGATATCAAAGTAAGGGGTTTGTTCTGCCAAACTAACCAGTTCTGCTATTACTAATTCCATTTGTTCTTTTAGAAGAGCATGCTGGTTTAACCATGCAAGCATAGTAAGTTTTTCGGCGAAAAGTGAGTCAGTACCCAAAGTTATTCCTATAGTGTTTACGGCTGTATCCTTAATTCTGATAAGAGTTTTTCGTCCGTGCTGTTTTTGGGAAACTTTTTCAACTACGGAAATTTCCTCAAATATGTTCAACTTAAAGAACTCTTTCGGAGTAATATACTTACGAAGAAGTAGTCGTGCTGTATCGGTATCAAGATCAAGTACAAAGGGTAATTCAGGAAAGATAAGTTCTACTTGTGATCTTATCCTTTGCTTAACTTGCGTCATCTGTACTTTTAGCTTTTCATAAGTTATTGTAAGTCTGTGCATTGCATCTTCTGCATCGGGGTAGTGTTTATAGAAATTGAAGTAACCTTGCCGGGCACAATTAGCTATGGCAAGAGAATCCTTCGGGTCCGATTTAGAGTACGTATTGTCCATCTTTGGGCGTTCATGCTTTGTATATAATGGACTTACCATCAAAACGGAAAATCCTTTATTATGAAGGAAATGACATAGCTTTTGCCAAAGATTTATCGATATCTCAACAGCAAATACTATTTTCAAAGGATCAATTTCCATTAGTACACGCTCTAATTTGATCCAGAGTTCTTCAGTAAATCCTTTGTAAGTATTAGTAAAGGTAAATGATTTAGAATATGGAATGCCTAATTGATTTATAATCATTACATGATGATTGCGTTTTGCAGGGTCGATTCCAATTATTATTTTGTCTGATACAAAGTGCCTTTTTTCTTTCAAGCGTTGCGGGTTCATTTTTGGACTCCTTATTTTTGGTTGTGGAAAACTTAAAATAGAGCTTGAGGAGAAGAGGCACAATTATTTTGTGTTTACGGTTTGAAAGATAGAAATCGTTATATGCCAAATAAATAGATGAATATGAAAAAAAGAGAGATATACCAATATCATCAATATGTAGTCGAAGCTGATAGAGATTTCTTAATACTTATGGTTGATTTTAATAAAATAGATTTGATCCCAGAAAGTGGAATTCAACTTTTATTCGATGAAGTAAATAAATATCTAGCTTTACCTCCTGATGCCGATGTTAGTATTTATACAATCAAACCTGTTCTAGTCCAAAGTGTTTTGTGTGATAATCTTCGTGAACTATGGTACAATAATGTAATTTTTACAAATCAGATTAGAGCTATGAACACTGGTGAATATCAGTATGGTCGCCCCAGTCCGACTGGTGAAAATAATTTCAAAGATTTTGAATTGGAAATATTTACTGCTTCGATGTTAACGCATCGAGGTATGATACCTGTTCTTCCGCAAGAATTAAATAATAATGATATTATTTATAACGGAATTGAAATACAATGTAAGCATCCGAATACAATTAATAGAAATAAAATTGATAAATACTTACGAGACTTCAACAAGAAATTATCAGCAAATGATACTTATGGAATATTCGGAATTGGCTTAGATGACGTAATTGAATTCACTGAAGAATATCCTTATCAAAACGATGAAGAATTTATCAGAGAACGCCAACTTAAGTTGTCACAAGATGATGAAGTTCTTATTAAAATATTCGATGACACATTGCGTTTTACGCCAAGAATATTAGGTGTCTACACTACGAATACTCATTTCGTTTTTACCCATACTACTGGATTATCCTTTATGAAAACTGTCAACTCAGTATTTTGTTTACGCAAAGATTATAAAAATATATCTGAAGTCGTATTGAAAAATGTTTACAGAATATTGAGTGTGTTTAATGATAAACCTGTTATAAGAAAATTTGATAGATTATAAAAGGCATATAACCAGCAAATCAACATGGACGCCGCAATGTATGCGACAATTGTGCTGTTCTTAAGTTTAGTTGTAAATAAAACATTGCAGTTCGGCAGTGTACTAATAAATTAAATTGCTGCAACCGGCTTGTGTGATTGAATTTACAATCCGGCTGCTAAATTATTGGCGTTGTACTTTTAATCGGCATTCTTGTTCTTGGGCTCCGGTTATTTGCCACGCTGTTATATAGCTAAGAAAAAGAGGTTATAATGCTTCAACCTGAAAATCAACCCAAGAAATATGAACATTTATTTAATGATATTGACCGAGGAATAATAAAACTACCCAAATTTCAGAGGGATTTTGTTTGGGGCAAAGAACAAACTGCCTCATTAATTGATAGTGTATTAAAAGGATATCCTATTGGTACTTTTATTCTTTGGAAAACCAAGGAAGAATTAAGACACTTTAAAAATATTGGAAATGCAAATTTACCTCCAAAACGAAAAGGAGATTATGTTCAGTATGTTCTTGACGGACAACAAAGAATAACATCTTTATATGCGGTGCGCAAAGGATTAATAATAACCAAAGATGGTGTTGAAATTGATTATAAGGATATTACCATTGATTTAAGTAAAAGGTCTGAAAGTGATGAAAATATTGTTTTAACTTCATCGGAAGAAGTGACAAATACAATTTCAGTCTATAAACTGTTAAACGGTAATTTTACTGAATTTTTAGATGAGTACGACAAAGATACATTGAAGAAAATTGAGATATACAAACAAAGATTGACTGGATACGATTTCTCTACTATTTTAATTTCAGAATATCCACTTGACATAGCTTGTGATATTTTCACGAGAATTAATACTGGTGGAACAGAATTGAGTTTGTTTGAAATTATGGTCGCAAAAACCTATGATCACAAACTTAATTTCGATTTAGCTGATGAATATGATAAACTTGTTGATTCAAAAAACAGTGAAAAGGATTTAGTCACCGCTCACTATGAAACGATACCCAGCCAAGTTATTCTTCAATGTATTTCTGCGCATCTCACAAAACAGATTAGACGAAAGGACATACTCAAACTAAATAAAACAAAATTTATCAACGAATGGGCAACAGTTAAAGAAGGCATATTTACAACAGTCGATTATTTCAGAAGTCAGTTAAGAATAAAAGTTTCTCGTATTCTGCCTTATAATATTTTGTTAGTCCCATTTACTTACTTTTTTATAAAAAATAATTTCAAAAATCCCACAAAAATTCAGAACAAACTTTTAACTCAATATTTTTGGTGGGCTTCTCTTTCCAGTCGGTTTTCAAATGCACAAGAAAGTAAGATTGCTGCTGATTTAAAGAAAATCGATAAAATATTAAAAGAACAAAAACCATCTTACCGTGGAGAAGAAGTTAATCTAAATGAAGATGATTTGATTTATTATTGGTTTAGCACCGGAGACGCCTTTTGCAAAGCTATATTATGCCTCTATTCTTATTTTGAGCCAAAATCTTTTGATTCAAATAGCCTAATAAACTTAGATAATTCGTGGCTTAAGGCAGCCAATAGTAGAAACTATCATCACTTTTTCCCGAAGTCATACTTGAAGAATCAAGGTTATGAAAATTGGGAAGCCAATACAATTGTAAATATTACGTTGATTGATGCTTATACAAACAAACATATAATAAGAACAAAACCCCCAAAAATATATCTTAAAAAGTTTCAAAAAGATAATGATTACTTTTATGACTCAATGAAATCACATCTAATCCACGTAGATACTTTTGGTATTTGGGAAGATGATTACGAAAAGTTTTTGAAAAAAAGATCTCATAAAATATTATTAGAATTAAATAAAAGATTGAATCCAAAATTATGACATAAGCTATATAACAAGCTTTTCCACCCGACCGTTTTTTTCAATGCGGTACTGTTAAAGTTTCCGAGGTCGGTGAAAAAAGTAAGCATCGCTTGTAACATTGTTCTATTAAATAAATTTGTTTAAAATTATTGGCAGTAGCTTTTCAATTCGGCATCGTTGTTCGGGGCGGACGGGTGAAAAGCAACGCCGTTAAGTGTTAAACCACAGGACAATAAAGCAACCTTGAATGAACTAAAATCATAGTCAATATAGTTCATGGATATGTTTAATAAAAATGAATTTCCCCTAAGGACGTTCATAACAAAGGAGGAGAAATACTATGCCGTTTGTAAAGATTTCAGCATTACCTAGTGATGATTATAATTGTTCAGACGTCATGGAGGCTATGGAGGATGATTTTGCTCAGAATGCAGATCTTCCTATTGGGACTGCAACATTCCTCTGGCAAACACTTGACTGTATAACTCATCGTCAAAAGGGTGAGGTCGATTATAGAAGCCTTCGAGAATTTAATCCATCTGAAAAGGAAATCCCAATTTTCGTTGATTTATATATAACATCTGTTTTTGATTATGAAAGTATTGCGAAGATAATGAATTCTATTACAACGATTTTAAATAAGAAGACAAATATACAAAGAGAGTATGTTTTCATTCATACGCATATTGCAGATCCAGGGCATGTATTTATTTCAGATGCAGTATGGCCTTGTGTAATTGATCATCCCGGCACAGAGGCAGCACAAGAAAATAATAAGGATTAAATATAATCCTTATTTATTATTGCATTATTGGAAAGTCGGACGCATCTGTACTTAACCAGCATCTGAAGCGGACGCGGCTAAAGCGGCTTCGTAGTGTACTCGTTTTCGCAAGCTTGCCCGCCTCTGGCAGGAACGTTTTTTGCTCGTGTTTTTTTTGAAAAAAATAGTTGAATAAATCAGCGGGTTGCTTTCACAAAGTGATGGCTTTGCCATTACTGCATCTTCTTTGCACCCCGCATGCGGGACTTAGTTCCCACCCCGTTATACAAAAAAAAGGAATATCAAATTATGGGTATTGGAAAAACTCTCGGTTGGATTTTAGTTGTTTTGGGTTGTATTGAAGTATTAGTTGGCTCATATTTTTCAAATAGTCTTTATTTAAACTTTACATTTATGATTGCTGGATATTTTTTAATCAAACAAAATAATAAAGCCAGAAAAATTATTTCTTCTATTTGTGGTGTAATTGTATCAATTAATATCTTGCTTTTAATCATTTTCACAATTTTCGGATTGCCTGAAGACCCTAGTTTTTCATACTTTGGAGTAGAAATTGAGATAACAGGTTTAATGCACCTATATTTATTAGTTGGTGGTGTATCTATATTTTTCTCTCTGATAATTATAATCTTAAACTCAAAGGCTGTAGCAGTCGAATTTGCCAATAAAAACACTCCTGTATAGCCAGTTGTTGCTAATGAACCAACTCGGAAAGGATTAGTTCATTCGATTTGAGGTGATAAAATGAAGCCACCGCGCAATGACTGTGGAGCAGGCTTGACGTTGTAAAGATTTAATACGTTGTTCTTTGATTTTTTGTTCATACTGTTGAATACCATAATCCACTTATTCATATCAGTTCTCACTTGTGCAATTAACTGTAAGAGAGTTGAATCAGGAAGTCCGGTAATCTGCGAAGGATAGTTTTCTTTTCTCATCTACATTAGGTTTAGGTGCAAGTTTTCTAGTTTGCTCATCAGGAATAAAAGAAGCGCGGAGTAAACCCTAATAGTGCAGTTGTAATGTTATTATGTTTTAGGTATTCAACAGCATACTTAGAATTACAAGTAAAAGTACAGAAAGAATTAATTTCTCCGCTGGAGAGCAATAAAAATTTCGCGGCTGCCTATACTTATACCAGCCGTATGACTGCTACTTCTGCTTGCTCTACCGTTTGCAAGTTCATCAAATAAGTTAATTTCGGCAACGCTGAAATTGTGGACTCAAGATCGCCCGCCCCTCCTGAGACGGGCAGGCGAAACGGTTAAAGTTAGGTGCAATTTTTAAGTTAACGTTTTTCCCCGCAAAAAACTGCGAGGCAAGTTGTTCGGCATTTTGTTCTAAGTAGTTTGTAAATGTCCCGAAGGGATCCCTATGGGATAAGTTAGTTCGCCGCCAGCGCGGTTGAATTTACGAGCGGCTTCTTATATGCAGCTCCGTTATATATATCATAAAAATTAGTGTAGTTTTTTATGAATAAAAATAAATAACGGGAATTTTGAAATGAAACCACATTCATTACCGAATTCATCCGACAGTGGAACTAAAAAGCGCAACATCCTCTTCATCACCTGCGATCAGCGGATGTTTCACCCTGTATTGGAAGGACTACCCCAGCCGGCCCTTAAGCGGCTTGCAGAAAAGGGAGTCACCTTCGAAAATCACTACATTTCATCGGCAGTCTGTACGCCATCGCGTGGTGTGCTCTATAGCGGCCTCGCCCCGCAGGTTACAGGTATTCAGGAAGAGATGATGTTCGGCTGGACACCGAGCCTTTCTCCGAACAATGTCTCCATTGGAACCGCCATGAAGCGGCTCGGCTACTCAACGGCATACTTCGGCAAATTCGAACTCGACAGGTTCACCGTGTTCCCGCAACTGGGTGCTAACTACTCCGATGCGCTTAAAAGGTACGGATTCGATGTCTGGCAGCCTTACGGTGAGGTCACAGGTGAACAGAATCAGGGATACGAGATGGACGGCGTCATCGGTGCTGAGGGAATAAGCTGGCTGCGTTCAAACGCCGGAACTCTGAATGACGCGGGTAAGCCTTGGTTTCTCGTACTCTCTTTCATTAACCCGCATGACATTTTCTTTGCCGATGTGAATCCTCCCAACGAGCGCCTTCCAGACCAGCAAATTCAGAAAGCCTTTAAGAAGGGAGAGATCGCGAAGATTCCCAAAGACAAAATATACAGCGATAAATGGACTTTTGATCTTTGGAGCACATTAGACGAGTCTCTCAAATCACCGGGTCGGCCTAAAGCCCACCGGGAGTTCCACCAGGGTACCGAAGATGTAATGGGTAAAATCCCTACAAAACATCGGGACATGTGGGAAACCTATAACAATTATTACCTGAACCTTCTTCGTGAAAATGACGGGTACATCGGACAGGTTCTTGAAGCACTCGATGAACTCAAACTGTGGGATGACACCGTTGTGGTCTTCACCTCCGACCACGGCGAACTCTGCGGCGCGCACGGAGGACTTCGAAACAAAGGGCCGGTCGCCTATGAACAGAACGTGCATGTTCCGATGATAGTGGTCCACCCGGATGGAGAGAAAGGGCAAACCACCAGGGCCTTAACCAGTCACATTGATGTACTGCCAACGCTTGTGGGAATGACCGGCGCACCCCGGGAGGCAGTATCCGAAATCACGAAGGGACTACCCGGGAAGGATTTTTCAGGAGTCGTAAAAAATCCATTGAGCGCACCGATCAACGAAGTTCGAACCGGCGTACTCTTCAACTACGTGGGGCTCTCGACCATTGATGCGAAGTTCTATTCGAACCTCTTCCGGAATTGGTCTGAGGATGATGGTGGATTCGCCATGAAACCCGGGGACCTTGCCGATAACCAACCGGACCTTACCAAGCGAGGCTTTGTCTCTATGATTTTTGATGGAAGGTACAAGTATGCTCGTTACTATTCCCCAAGTCAGTTTAACACACCGGAAAGTATTGATGATATTCTCGCCTATAACGACATTGAGCTTTATGATCTTCAGGAAGATCCCACGGAAGAGAAAAACCTGGCTCTACCCATTATACTGGGTAAGCCGCTGATTACTGAGGAAGAAAAGAAACTTACCGATCTCATCCGGTACATGAACGGCCAACTCAATGAACTAATGGCCCGCGAAGTTGGTGTTAACGACGGGCAATTCCTCCCACGGCCCGTGCGCCCAAAGGGCAGCGTGTGCTGCTGAAAAAAGATAAAGTTATGTGATAGCAGGTGGATAGAACACTATTCACCTGCTTACTCTCTCCCTTAAATCTGTAACTTGATATTCTATAGATTAATGATGAGTTTAGGATATAAACTTTTCTGTTTTCTTCTGGGTGGAACATGAAACACAACTACCGGGCTACTCTATTAATTTTAATTTCCTTTGCTATTCTCACCTCTTGTAATGAATCCGTTGATCCTGCAGAACCGGTTTGAGCAGGTTTCTAATTAAGATGTTGGGGATTATCGTTCGGCATTTTGTTCTAAGTAGTTTGTAAATTTTAAGTAGGTCGCCGCCTGTGTTGTTGAACCCGTCTGCCGGACGGGCAGGTTTACCGGCGGTTAAAAATTATAAATACCCGCCTTCGCAAAAAAAGCTTCGGCGGGCAGGTTCGTTACTTGTTAAGCTATGTACCCCTTCGACAAACTCTGGGTAAATCTGGGCGGACGGCTTATGACGTTATGTGTATGCATAATATGGAGAAGCAAAAATAGTGAGCATATTAAAAGTAGATCCCCAAAAGATTGAATATACGGATACATCCCAAATTGATCCGGATTATACAAACAAGATGAATAAAGAGTATAACTGGATGGCGAAGGGATATGATGCTTTTATGATAGTTTTTCCCTTGTGGAAAAGATGGATTAAAAAAGTTATACCTTATATTGAAGGAAAGAAAGTATTGGAAGTTTCATTCGGCAGTGGTTATTTGATGACACAATATGCGGCAAATGATTTTGATGTTTATGGAATTGATTATAACGAAAAGATGCTGGAAATAGCTTCAACAAAAATGTTATCAAATGAAATTAGCGCAAAATTATCATTAGCGAATGTTGAATTTCTTCCATTCCCTAATAATAAATTTAATACTATAATAAATACTATGGCATTCACCGGATATCCAAATGGCGATAAAGCGATGGCTGAATTTAAAAGAGTGTTAAAAGAAGATGGAATACTTCTTCTCGTGGATTTTGATTATCCGGAAAATAGAAACTTGCTCGGATACTGGATAGTAAAATTATGGGAAAAATTGGGAGATATAATAAAAGATATAAATTCACTATTGAGTAAATATGAATTTAATTACCAAGATATTTCAATCGGAGGATTTGGGAGCGTTCATTTGTTTATTGCAAAAAATAAATAATCTCTATTTGTAAAATAAGATATTAATAATCGGGATAAGACACATAACAATCGCATCAACCCGAACTAGATCAAGATGTTGGTTTAGTGCTGTTAAAAAGATTGAAAGAATTAACAAGTTAACGTTGCAATAGGTTGTTCATATAAAAAGAAGTTGCTTCTATTCGGCATGGTCGTTCTGGGCTGCCGGTTAGCGGCAATACCCAAAGTCACTGCTTTGCGGCTTCGTTGCGTACTCGATATTGCTCGAAATGTTTAGAAATAAACTGAAGAGCTAATAAGGGGGCTCAATCTTGCGTGCGATAACGCTACTTAGCTTCCCCTTCCGTTATAATGCTTCAAAGTAGTGATTTGTAGTTTCTAGCACCATGTAGAATTCTATGAACCAAAATTATTTTTTCTTCTATGGTATAGAATAAAATATAGTTCTGGACAATAATGTAGCGATAGCCAAGACTTTTAATATCAATATCTCTTGGCACTCGACCAAGAAAGGGATTTTCTGATAGATTTAATAAGCTCTTTTCAATTTTGTTCGCGATTGCGTCTGCCGCATTCGGATTTTCAGCTGCAATGAATGATATGATTTCGGTAAAATCTTCTTCAGCAATTTTCAGTAGTCTAACTTGGAATAATTTATCTTTGGGCATCTATAGTATTCCTGATATCGTTCATTACTTGTTTAAGTGTACGTCCGTTATCTCCATCAGCTTTTTGGGTTTGGGCGACTGATAGTTTGCCAAGTAAATCAAGTTTTAATTGCAGTTTAGAATAGTGAGCCATTGACATCACTACTAAATCACCTTCTCCATTTTTAGTGATATATATCGGCTCATTAGAATTATGAGCCAGTTCAGAAATTTCGTTTGATTTATTTCTCAAGTCTGATATTGGTTTTATAATTGGCATTATCTTCTCCTTTGTTTGTGTCAAAATTATATCATTATTATGATATATACAAGTAGTATATGAATTACATAAACAGCTTTGTCAATGCGGCAGTGATTAAGTTATTAGGTTTGGGAAAGGAAGTAAGCATAGCTTGTAACATTGTGCTAATAACCCGTTGTGTGAAATGATTACTGAAACCGTTAAAACCGTTAATATTTGTAATTGCGTTGTCATTAACCCATGACTTAAGTCGTGGGTTAACAGAAATACTATTTCTCTTTTGAACTGTTTTAACAGTTTTTCTAATCTTATTTCTATTTCGCACAACGGATTCTAATAAATAAATTTGTTAAAATTTTTTGCAGTAGTTTTTTATTTGGTATCGTGGTTTGGGTGGACCCTGCTAAAAAGCAGCGGGACAGGCGTGTGAAAAGCGATGTCGGTCGTTATGTGGCTAAGAATTAATAAAACTCATAGAGGAGCAAATATGAAAAAGACCTTACAAATAGCAAGACAGGTTTTAATGCTTTTGATTTTATTTAGTTGCTTTCTTATGAACAGTTTATACTCACGGGAAATTGAACAGGATACAGGCAAGACTGAAATTTTTGAACTTGATCAGGGATGTAAATTGACCTTTATAAAGAAGGGAGATTTATCCGACAGTGCTTCAACTAAAATTGTTGAAGGAATCAAAAACCTTATACCAAGAATACAAAAACTGTTAATACCTACCGATAGTGTAAACATTATTTTAGAAACAAATAGCGAATATATATTACCGGTTTGGGGACTAGGAGCAAGGGCATGTGGAGATGATAATGGTGAAAGAGTTGAAATATATATCGATCAAAATCATCCGAACTTCAAGATAGAATACATTTTTCGCACGTTGGTACACGAAATGCATCACGTTGCCCGAATTCGTAATCCTGATTTCGAAATAACTCTACTTGAATTTATGGTCAATGAAGGTCTTGCAGACCATTTTATGATTGAAGTTTTAAATTGTGAAATCACTCCATTTTCGAGTTCGTTGACAGAAGAACAAATACAAGAAAATATAATCAGGGTAAAACCATTTTTGCGGATAAAACATGATGAGTGGACTAATGAATTCGGTGAAAAATATTTTAATCCCTGGATGTTTGGTAAAGGCGGTGAAGACCCGATACCACATTGGACCGGATATTCAATTGGATGGAAGATCGTAGAAGATTATCTAGCTAATCATCCTGATGCGACTGCCTCATCTTTGGTTTGGACACATGCTGATATAATTGCAAGTTCAACTCCTGAATTATCAGTAGAAAACGACAAAGAATAAACAAGTATGCATATCAAATTATAAAACACATAATAAGCGGTTCAAACTAACCGTTTGTTCGCTTAGGCATTTTGATTTATTTTTAGTTAGTAGTAACGTATCTTTTTGTTGTTTGAAGTTGTACTAAAATGTTCCCCTGCCAATGCCGAAGGCACTCCTTCGGAGAAAAATAGCGGGCAGGCATAATCAATAAAACGTAATAAATATTTGGCGGCGGTATCGTTTGGGCATCAACTTAAACACAACGTCATTATACAATTGATACTATGGAAATATATTATTTAGTGTGGAGTAAATTTTGGACAAGAATGTTTGCAATTTCTTGTTTTTTTCTAATCCTAACCTTTTGCGCAACAGATTTCTAAAAAAAAAGCGAAATTGGATGAGAAATTATTTTTAATTAATCTTGTCATCCTGGTTATGTCATTGGGCTTTGCGCTGACAGCTAATTCTAACAAACACTGCCAACATTTATTTTCTTATACCTTTAATTAAGACTCCTAATGCTAAATCATTCTTCCTTTTGAACTCTTTGCTACTCTTACAATTCATGAGATTAAGCTCTACAATCCCACTTAATAAATAATAAATTGATTCAGGATCGATAAAGTCAACTAAATAACCCAAGTCATTCCCCGTCTTGAAAAACTTCGTAAAGAGTAACTCGTAGCTAGTTTTCATATTATCTATAATTTCTCCAATCCTGGGGAATTCAGATTTTAGTTGAACAACATTTTTAATTATATACGGAGCAAATATTTGAGTAAAGGTATTACTAAAATTATCTAATAGTTCATCATATGATTGATCACTATTAATAAAATTCTCAATCTGTGCCAGATTTTGTTTTTTTGTATACAACACACATCTAAATATTAGTTCTTCTTTATTACCAATGATTTTGTAGAAAGTTTTTTTTGACATACGGCATTCTTTAGCAAGATCATCCATACTCCAACCCTTCACTCCATAACTCAGCATCAATTCCCTTGTTATTTTAATAACTTTGTTTACTATATCTTTATTACGAATTGTTTCCATATAAAAGATTATTCAAAAATATTTTTGTTTGTTTAGCTTTCCGATTTAAAAATACATCTGACTTTCTAATTCCATGAATTTTTCATAATCTTCGTAAAGAATTTTGTTTGTCAATTGCTTTGTGCTTGTAAATGATTCTGATTTATCCTCAACAATTCTTCTTGAATACTCAATAATTTCTTTTGGGTCTTTGGGAGAAATTATTATGTCAATTAAACCAAGTGAAAGCAACTCTTCAGAATTTAATTGATCTTTTGTAAAGAGAAGATTTTTTGCTTTTGAAATTCCTAAGCTTTGAGTAAGAAAAAAAGGCAAAGCCCCTGTTGGATGTAGTCCGTATTTTTTATGTGCGAAAGAAAAGGAAGCTTGATTTGTTGCCAGTTTAAAATCTGTTGCTAGAACAGATCCAATAAATGGCGTTACAACACATCCGCTAAAAAATGCTATAATCATTTTAGGGAACTTTAAAATATTTCTAGTAAAATTATTGAGAATAGTAATTTGCTTTTTCCGAAGATCGAAATTCATAGATTTAATTTTACGTAGACTAGAATAACATAAGTCATCATGTCTAATCTTGCTGAGAAATATTTCATAAGGTGCTTCGCAAAATAACTTAGGATTTCCATGTATAAGAACACCTTTAATTGAATTATCCATCTTAACTACATTAAGCCAATCAAGTAGTTTATAACCTTCATCAACATCCGTTATCATTGAAAAGGCATCTTTCTTAAATTCAAAGATAGCAAGAGCATCATTTATGGATGTTTTTACCAAATTATTTTCAAATTCTATTGAAGTTTCCATTTTCACCTCTAAAAATTCATCAGTTTTTCTTGAAAGATACTTTCATAATTTGTTTTCTATCAATAAGGGCTAAACCACATATAGTAATTAGTAACCCACTAAGAATGTTATTCCAGATATAAGGATTTCCCTCAGTAAACCAAGGTGTAGCTCCTACAAACAACATCCAAATCCCAGCAATTACGGCTAACCAACGCAAACAAGATTTTCTATTTATTGAGTACAAACCAATTGTAGAAATAATCGCACCTATAAGAGCATTGTTGACTTTAATTGAAGCGATATCCATCTCAACAAACGGAGCGAGTAATAACCATAAGCCAAACAATATAATCGTTAATGATAGCCACATAACAAACACTTTTTTTCAAATAAACTCTGTCTCGGCAGAACCTCTAATTAACTTGGAGCTTATGTGCTCCAAATTTCTGTATCGGTAAACGGAATCGTAAGTACAGTTAAAATTCCACTTAATCCAACCGATCCGGTTTCAGCAATTTTTTTTTCTGTTCTTTTATCAAGAACGATTACATTCCAGATCCCATCAAACTCAAGGGATAGTTTCAATCCTCTGGCAATACATATTTCATTTATTTTTTTATTGAATTCATCTATTTCCATTGAGGTCTTTCCTACAAATATTTTATTATTGAATCCTTGTTTATAAAATAGTTTTTGTGTTTCTATCATAGACGTTAACTTTTTCAAGATACCTTGATCAATTTGTTTATATTATTTTCAATATCTGATTTGGACACTAAACCGGAGATAAAATCCATAACCCGCCCATTTTGAACAAACAGAATACTGGGTATGGAATGAATGCCAAATTCATTAACTATTTTTGTGTTTTTGTCTGCATTTACCCTGCAAAACTCAACCTGATTTTCGGCAAATTGTACGGCAAGTTCTCTAAGAGCAGAACTAATTATCCGGCAACTACCAATCCATTCAGCATAGAATTCAAGAACAATTAAATTCTTTGATGGTAATATTTTCTGATAATTTTGATTATTCAGTTCAGTACAATTCACATTTCTTTCCATTTTTTTCCTTTTTCAAGGCTTAGCTAGCATCCGTTTCTTAAATCGGAACAAAAATCAGATGAATCAAAAGGGGACTCTACATATTGTTATTTTTCTATTAATAGTCTTCATGTAATTAGAGCTACTAAGTCAATCTGTATGCCTAAAACGAAAAACAGATTTTAACTACTTCTAAATGGTTAAAAACATTGGAGTTAGAACAATAAATAGGTCGGAATTAAGTTCAAATTAGAAAGGAATATTTTATGGTATTTAGTAATTTTATTTAATACCATAAATATAAATTACCGGTGAATATTAAGTTTTTTAAGTTTTGTAAAAAGAGTTTGTGGATTGATATCCAAAATTTTCGCCGCACCTTTGGGTCCGCTGACCCGCCAGTTTGTCTTCTTCAGTACACTCAGAATATGTTGCCTTTCATTATCCCGCAATGTAAGTGTTTTATCAGATGTGATTTCAATATCGCTCATTTGTAACCAATCTCGGATTTCCAATTTTTCATCATTACTTATAATGATTGCACGTTCGATAATATTTTCCAGTTCACGTATATTACCCGGCCATTGGTAAGCCTGGAATTTTTTAAGCAGACTATCCGGGATACGATTAATTTTCTTACCATGCTGTTTACTAATTTTTTTTACAAAATGCTTAACAAGCAATGGAATATCATTCTTACGCATACGAAGTGGCGGAATATGAATTGGAAATACATTCAATCGATAAAATAAGTCATTTCGAAACTGACCTGTTTTAATTTCATTTTCTAAATTTCGATTTGTAGCAGCAATAACCCTGACATTTGTTGTTCGGGCCTTCGATTCTCCTAGACGCTCGAATTTACCATCCTGTAAAACTTTTAAAAGTTTGGGTTGAATATCCAAAGGTAATTCTCCAATCTCATCTAAAAAAATTGTTCCACCGTCTGCTAACTCAAAACGTCCAATTTTTCTTGAATGTGCTCCGGTGAATGCTCCTTTTTCATGCCCGAATAGCTCACTTTCGATCAGATTTGAGGGTAGAGCAGCGCAATTGACTTTTAGAAGCGAATGCTCACATCGTTTGCTGATATTATGAATAGCTCGGGCTATTAATTCTTTACCGGTTCCAGTTTCCCCGGTTATCAGCACTGTTGCATTAGTAGTTGCCACTGATTCAACGCTTTCGAGTATTTGCTGTAAATCTTGGTTTTGAGTAATAATTTCTTCAAAATTATGGGTTAGTTTTATTTCCTCTTTTAGGTAAGTGTTTTCATCATGTAGCTTATTTTTTAATTGTATGATATCTTCATATGCATTTCGTAGTTCAATTTCAGCCTTCTTACGTTCAGTTATATCACGTGTGAAACTACAAGCATATTCTTTTCCATCAAATTCTAAAAAATTTGCATTTAGCTCAATAGGAACCACGGTACCGTCTTTTCGACGTAAGAAAGTTTCTTTTGTATATCTTTTATTTTTTTTAACATTTTCCACTCTTTAGACCAACTATGTTTGTCTAACGCAGGATTTATTTCATATATTTTCCGATTTAATAATTCCTCCATTGGAAAACCCGTTAAACGGCAGGCGGCTTCATTGGCTTTGTGAATTCCGGAATTTGAATCGACCCAAAAAATTGCATCCAAGGCTTGTTGAATTGTAAAATGAGCAAGACCTGGGATCTTCTCCATTTTATTATTCTGATTCATATTTTTCTCACAAAAATTAGTAATTCACGGTAAGGAAATTTTGTATGGTAATGTTAAATAAAATTATTAAGATATTTTATGAAATACAATAAAATTTCCATTGTATGCCGATGTTGAAATTAGCAAGTTTGCAAAGGATCAAAGAATGTGACCTTACAGATCCGATTATTCAGAAAAAGACTAAAGAGCGATATGCTGAGAGATTGCCAGAAAATGAGCTGGTCATTTCTCCAGTAGAAATGTTTAATTGTTGTCTTCTTTTACCGGATATTCAAATTAACTGTATAACATTAACGTTATGTGTTTTTTATCCATTAACAGATTTTATGTCTTTATCTTTTATAAAAAACTTCCCTACAAAACCTAACCAGAATGTAATTCCCAAACCAAAAAATGAATGATATATTATACTGTAAAAAATGTTGTTTATACCTTCAGGCGTGTCCAAGCCCATTATTCCGAATCCGATAAACGGATAGAATAAAAACCAGGGGAAAAGTAAAGTTATCCAACCGAAGATAAGACCCATATAAATTGAACGGGGAAAATTTCTAATTCTACTTAACTTTAGAAATACACCGCTAAGAAAAATACCTGTTAGGTAATGAACAAGTAAAGAAACCGGTTTCTCAAATTTCATTTCCTGTGCAGCGCGAATATTCTCCTGAATAAATTCACCATCGAACATATGCAGAATCCAACGCCCCAGGAACTGCGGCTCATTAGAACCTTGAACAATGTTAGTTACAACCAGGAATACGTACCCGATATCCATTATAATTGTTGCGAATATTCCCATCAAAATTATTTCTTTCACTGATATTCCATTTCTTTTCTTCATTATTTCCTCCTTCTTTCAAATAAATTATCTTTTGTAATACAGAAAATCACAATAGTCATCACCTTTACATAAGGCTTTTTCTCTTTTTAATTCTAATACATTCGGGAAAAGTTCTGCTACCCGGCAATCGCAATCGCCGTATGCACTGCATAGCTCCCACTGACCTTCTTTTTTGAAAAAATCGAAGAAATAACATTTCTTTTGATGCCAGCCGATACCGTTTTCAATATCAACACGTTCCTTTTCCCAGGGAGGGCAAGGGAAAAACCATTCATTAAACGGCCCCAGGATTTTCAGATAGGTTGTAAAAGGATCTTTTACTCTGCGGACAAAAAAGGAAATAAAACGAACATTTTTGCCATAAGGCCCACGCCACAAAAATTCGTGTATTATCTCAATCGATTTTTCTTTAGACTGACCTTCATCTTGCATTACCTTATAAAGGGCAATCCCTATAATAGAAAACATTCTGTGAAAAGACATTACTGCACCGGATTGTTTAGGAGTACGGTCACTGATTTCACGGAAATATTCTTTATAGATTTTCAGGTTTTCTTTATGTTTTTCTTTGTTCAGTTTTTTGATTACCGTTTTCACTCCGAAAACGCTAATTATGAAATTAAGCTTTACTTTCTGTATCATGGTTTTCTCCTTCCTGATTTTTTACGTCAATGAATCTTTTATATGTGACTATCCATTTGAGTGGATTCAATCATATATTATACTTTTTTGTGTTTTTAGACTTTCTTCTGTAATATTTTCTTTTTCCAGCTTTAGCGACCAACTGTGATACGTATCGTTTATCCTTAAAACTTGTTCAGAGCATTTAGCCACACAGGCTAAACAGACGATACATTTTTCACTGTCGGCTTCACCCGATTCAGCTTCTATGGCTCCAGTCGGGCATATTTCTTCACAAACCGAACACATGCTACACTCCACACCATTTCTCGTCGGAAGTTGTGTAACCACGTTGAATCTCATTGCTTCAAACGAATCGAGCTTTTCTTGAGAAAGTTCTGTCTTTTCAAATTCACCCAATAGGCTCTCATCCTCACCTGTGAATCGCTTGTATGTTTTTTCAGCATATAATTTTGCTGTCTCAAAGTCGCCTTCGTCCGGTCGCCCCACCATGGACTTCCAGCCGCCAATATTAAAGGTATGCGCACCCAAAAACGCCGCACTTGAAACAACGCGAAATTGTTGTTCTTCCAGGATCTCACTCGTTGAATAATGAGTGGGATGGACACCAAAACCGCCGTACGTAAAGAACATCGAACATTTTTTACCCTGACCATTGAGCGTTCTTAACCATTCTCTCACCACCCGTGGAACCCGCCTGGAGTGAACAGGCAGTCCGAACACTACAGCATCATAAAGGGACAAATCAATTTTTTCCTGTCTGCTTTTATAGGAGGTGATATTCAACATGGTAACTTCTCCACCTATCTCAGTAAACCTCTTTTCAATGACCGTTGTCATTTTTTCTGTGTTTCCTGTGGCTGAAAAATATATTATCAGCACGTTCATATCATGTACTCCTTTCCGACTAATTAGGTTGATGAATCTTTTTGTTTTTCAATCCAAACTGTGTGATTCACCAAACCAAACGATTTTAATATCGAAACCAGCTTTATACCCGGCGCGCTTCCTTCGTTTTTAACTTTGCCCGAGTCATGTATTAAATGAATGCTAAAAAATTTGATATCTATCATCATACGTGTGTATAGATTTATTTTTATTCCCTCTGTTTTTTTCTCAACCTGTTTCACAAACTCCTGAATGTGTTTTTCAAGTTGTTTTCGGAAATTGTCCGAGTTTCTTAGCTCTATGATTTCGATCCATTTCATAATGAATAAATTAGATGTCTTTAATTATTATTGACCACTTCTATCATAATAGGCGAAAAGTGTGCCGGAATGCTAAGTTGAGTAATATCAATAAGTTACGTATTTCTACAATTCTTAAACTGCCTCATTAGACCATCTATATTGTCTATTAAGACAGTATTTGCTATATTTTGTCTAATAAGACAATGTCTTTTTACTAGAGAGATGTGAAATGAGAAGTGAATTTTTTAAAGAAGCAACTCTAAGAATATGCGGTAATCTGGAAATTGAAAATGCTTTGCATTCTCTATTCCTTTATCTCAAGGATTTTATGCCGGTCGCAAGAATGGGTCTTTCTTATTATAACGATGCGTTACAGTCTATGAATATAATCGCTAGTGCCGATGAAGTAATGGGTGAAAAACTTGATCTTATTATACCTTTACGTGAAGATGCCTTGAAAACAGGGAAAAATATTTCAAGTGATAGAGATGCTTTACTAATCGAGAATCCCCAGGAGTTTCCATTAAGCAGGCACGTGATGAAAGTTCTTAATGTAACTGCATCATCTGTTATTTTTTTAATTCTGCGTTCAAAAGATAAAATGATAGGCAACGTCGTTCTACATTCGGTCGATGAACAGGAATTTGCGGAAAGCCATTTGGAGTTGGTTGAATCTTTGAAAGGTCCGATGAAGATCGCAATGTCAAATGCCCTGAAACATCGTGAAGTACTTAGACTAAAAGATTTGCTAGCGGACGACAACCGTTATCTTCACGGTGAATTAAGGCGGCTATCCGGTGACGAAATAATAGGTGCAAACTTTGGACTTAACGATGTTATGCGCAATGCCGGTCATGTTGCCTCTCTCAACAGCCCGGTTTTGTTATTAGGA
>JANQLA010000040.1 GCA_028280855.1 Melioribacteraceae bacterium | reverse complement strand
GAATAATAAGCCCGCTGCATGTTGGTTTTAACTAGTCCTTCAAATTCAGCCATCTCAGCCCTGGTTAACCCGGGATTAAGTATTAGTTTCTTTTTCACTTTGCTGATACACCAACTTGTGATTTTTATTCAATGGAAATTTAATTTTTTTTGAAATGGGAGTGAAGCAAAGAATTTGTTGAACTCTAAAGCAAGCTATAAAAATAATAAGCCCGGAATATCAAAAAAATCAGCAATTTCGTTCCCGCTTTACCGGTGAGGCAGGTCAACAGTGATGACGGTAATTGTGCTATTGAAGCAGCCCGAATTTACTCATACCTTATCACATCAACCGGGTTTCTTCTCACGGTTTTCATTAGTTGCAATCCTACAACTACTGTTGAAAAAAACAAAATTAATAACGCTGATACTAAGAAAGGAATAAATCCTATTTCTATTTTATAAGCGAAATCGCTTAGCCATTTATTCATAAAATACCTGGTTGCCGGCCAGGCGATAAAGTTTGAAATTAAAATCAGCTTTATGAAATCCCGCTGTAATAATATCTGTAAACTTGGAACAGATGCTCCTAATGTTTTTCTTATTCCAACTTCTTTAGTTCTTCTTTCGGCGGTAAATGCTGCAAGACCCAATAATCCCAAACCTGCGATTAAGATTGCCAGACTCGAAAAAATTAAAAATAACTTACTAAGCTTTGTTTCGGCTGTGTACTGCTGTTGTATCGTTTCATCAATAAAAACAAAGTCAAACGGTTTGTCCGGTACAAATTCTTCCCACTTATTTTCTATGAAGTTGATGTTTTCTTCTATTGATTCACCTTTTAGTTTGATTACTACATAAGAATTCGGATTATACGGGAAGGCTGAAGAAATATGAAACAAACCTAAAGCAAACATCTCTTGATAAAGAGATGCGTGATTGAAATCTTTCACAACTCCAATTACTTTAAATAAGCCGCCGCCGGGATATTCAATTGTTTTCCCAATTGGATCGTTCCAACCGTAATTTTTGACAGCTGTTTCATTAAGAATTACCGAACTGCCATTTGTAGCAAATCCTTTTTCAAATGCGCGTCCTTGTAGAATCTCAAAGTCAAGAGTGTTTATCAAGTTCTCGTCAGCATGGTATGATGCAAGTTCGAACTGCTGGTCGTTTTTTCCCTCTACTTTATAGTAATCCTGCCACCAACTCAAAGATGGAACACCAGTAGAAATTGAAACATTTTCAACGCCGGTATTATTTATTATTGAAGATCTGAATGATTCGTATTTTTTTCCCAGTTTATTATTGCGGTTATCTATGACCAATATATTTTCTTTATCGAATCCTAAATCTTTGTTAGTGAATAGCTCGATCTGTTCGTTGATAAGCAGCGTGGATATTATTAAAAAAGCCGAAACGGAAAATTGAAACACAACCAATATATTTCTAAAGTTCAAGTTTGACAGATGAAATGAATTGGTTCCTTTAAGTACCGATACCGGTTTAAAAGATGATAAAAGCAGGGCGGGGTAGCTTCCCGCAAATAACCCAACGATTATGATAAATCCTAATAGAAGAATGATGCTTTTAACACTCACAACTGAATTTAAAGTGAATTCCTTGCCGGATAAATTCTCAAAGTAGCTAAAAACTAAAATCACTATGCATACGGCAACTATAGTAGAAACAAAACTGAAGAAAATCGATTCGGACAGAAACTGTTTTATAAGTTTTCCCATGTCGGAACCTAAAACTTTTCTAACGCCAATTTCTTTTGAACGCGAAAGGGATTTTGATATTGTTAAATTCATGAAGTTTACGCATGCCAGTATCAAAATAAAAAATACGATAGATGTTAAAATATAGATGTAGTTTTGATTCCCAAGCGGGCCCAGGCGGTTACCAATTTCGAATGAACCTAAGTAAATCTCCTTCATTGGCTGAAAGGGGAAATCCCATTTACCGTTATTGTTTATCAAATCTTCGTATGAAAAACCAACCCGGTCAAATGCTGCGGGCGCTTTTTCTGCAACCGATTTTTTTAAAGTTCCTTCAATCTGAGGAAGCATTTCTTTGTTCTCAACTTTGGCGTAAGTTACTACCTGCATCCAGATCCAGCTCCAATCAAAAAACTCAACTGCAGGGATAGAATTAATTGATGTAATCATATCAAATTCGATATGTGAATTTTTAGGGTGATCTTCTACAATTCCGGTTACCTTGTGAAGGCTGTAATAATTTTTCTTTAATGAATATTCTGATCTTGTCTCAATTTTATCTTCGCCGATTTGAATCATTTTACCAATTGGTGAAACATTTCCAAAGTATTTTAAAGCAGCCGATCGAGTGAGAACTACACTGTTCGGGTTTTTCAGAACTTGATCGGGATTGCCCTCAACCAATTTAAAGCTGAAGAAGTTGAAAAAATTTGAATCAGCGCTTATGATTTTATTTTCGTTAAAATAGATATCTTCGTACCGGGTAATCATATCACCAAGTGGATGAATTCTAACTGTTTCGCTAATTCCGGGAATTTCTTTCGAAAGAGTTTTTGCAAGTGGTGGCGGGGTTCCCGATCCGATACCTTCCCTATCTTCCCATTTAAAGTCCCAGTTAAGCCTGTAAATTTTATCGGCATCTTGATGAAAAGTGTCGTAACTAATTTCGTCGAAAACCCAGATTAAAATCAGAATAGTGCTTGCAATTCCAATTGAAAGCCCGCTTAGATTTATAAAAGAAAAACCTTTGTACCTTAGTAAGTATCTATATGCAATTCTGAAGTAGTTGATAAGCATGGTTAAACTCCAAGAAATTGATTCAAACATTATAGCCGGGATGAGCTTACAAATTTGGACGAGGTACCATAATGTGGCTGCAAATGAATTCGACTGCTCAGTTCTGTATTTATAAATTTCAGCAAAATCGCCTACTAGCGATTCCTTTTCTCGATCGTCGATTATCCATTTAAGGATTGATTCTAATATTTTCGGAGGACTCGTTTTCATTCATGCCTTTTAGCTTGATTCGGATCTAAGATAATCGTCCCATAGTTTATTGCTTACATTTCGATATTCTTCTAATGCTTGGTAGCCTGCTTTTGAGATGCTGTAGATTTTTTTTCTTCGTCCACCCCTAACAGCCGTAGCCTCCCCGAATGATGATTCCAGGTATCCAAGTTTTTCAAGACGACTTAACGGTAAATGTACGGATGTAAGGGACACTTTTTTATCAAGTGTTTTTGAAACATATTCTAAGATGGAAACTAAATATGCATTTTCTCCCAGGTTAAGTATTGAGAGCATTATTATTTCTTCAATGCGGGTAATTGATTTCATTTATTATCCCTTGATATGTTTCTAGTTTGTTGAAATAAATAATATGACGTTACTAATTTATATTTGTTTCAAGGAAATAGAAAGAAATGATTTAATGGGTACCCTTTGCTTCAGGAAGGGCTTGAATTAACAACTTTTGTAACTAATAAAGAGTAATGACTACGGTGCCTCTTGATTATGAAATAATTAGCCGCAGAGGTAAGACTTATACCCGATTTCTGTTCGTCATTACAAACCTTTATCTTATGCTGACTTTATATCAATCCTTAACCAACTCAACAAGACCGAAGTTAAGAGCCATTGCAGGTGCAGTAAAATGATCAGCGTCTTGAAACTTTTTATATATCACTTTAGATTTTGATGCAATTACTCCCAGTTTTTTAACAACTTCATTTATCGGGATGTGATATTGCTGTTTTAGTTCTTTTTCTCCAACTGAAATAAATATTCTACTATCTGACATTTGAATTGCATTTGTTTGGTCAGCGATCAAATTTCTATAGTAATTCATCCATCTAAAAATAGCGGGACTGCTGGAAATAAATTTTGTAAATAAGTTAGGATGATGTAGATACGTATTCAAAACCATTTGTCCGCCGAGCGAATGCCCAAAAAATGCTTTGTTGGACTGATCAACTCTATACTTAGATTCAATCATTGGTAACAGCTCATTCTTCATAAACGTTAGATATTTCTCTGCACCACCTTCGAACGTCCTTCCTTCTGTAGAATGTGCTGTATAATCACGACTACGTTGATTCCCTTTGCGCCAGTCTAGTGTTCCGTATCCAATACCTACAATTATCATCTCCGGTATATGATTTCCGAGTTGCAAATATCGTAAAACACCTGATGCTATTGGGAAAAGAATATCGCCATCTAATAAAACCAAAAGAGGGTATGATTTAGATGAATCGAAATACTCATCGGGCAGCTTAATATATAATTTAAAAGTATCCTGAACTTCTTCGGAAACAATTTGCTCTACTGAAATATTTTCCCAAACAAATAAATCCTGTTGTGCATATACTTGAACAGCGGCAAAAGAAAAAATTATCACTAGACTTAATCTCTTCAATTTTACTCCAATTATTTTTTGTAGTAACCTTTGGTTGATACTAAAACTTTATACTCATTCCCAATGAAGGAATAATCGGCCAAAGCTCTATCGACTCCCTAAAAGGAGAGCCGTCCCGGTTAAAACGGTACAGAAAAGCGTAGACGTTATCAAAATCTAACAGGTTGCTCACGTCAAGATAAAGCCTTGAACTAAAACCGAATAGAGAAAACTGCTTACTCACTCTTATATCAACTCTTTTATACGACGGTAAATGCTCGGAATTTTTTCCTCCTTCTGCCCATGACCAGCGATTTTCAGCTGGATCAAATTGTGCAATAAACGGAGTATAAGCATAACCACTTCCATAGACAATTCTAAAATTACCGCTCCACCCCAATCCAAAATCAAAGTTTGATACTATTGACAAAGTGTGCCTCTGGTCTGTATACCGTGGAAACTCACCGACAGCATCCAGCAAGTAATCCTCGCGCGCTCTGAGCCAACCATAACTTATCCACCCGTTAAAATTATCGTATCTAATTGATGCGTAAAGATCAGCACCTAATACGTATCCTTCCGAATCATTTATGCGCGAGTAATTAACATCGCCACCAAAGTCTCTTTCCGAAGAAATTAGATCATCGTACTTTTTATAATACCCGTCAATCTTTATGGTGAGACTGTTATTATTTTCTAATGGTACTTTGCGTTCAAAACCTAATATGTAATGTGTTGCTTTCTGCGATTGCGTATTTGTATCTGCTGCAACTGATGATTTAAGCTGCCTGTAAATAGGCGATTGATAATAAAACCCCCATGCTGCGCGCAATGTTGTATTCTCATCCAAACTATATGCAGCGCTAAACCTCGGGCTTACAGTCATGTCTTTATTGATATCAAAGTAGTCAATCCTTGCCCCAGCGTTAATCGTGAACACATTTGAAAGCTGAACAACATTTTCAACGTAGCCTGCCAGTTTGTACGAATCAGCTTTAATTTTTTGAGGCGACTCAACTTCGCTTTCATCAAGTGTAATATCAAGTGTGTCTGGGTAAGTGTCAATATTTTGAACAATTCGCCTTGTTCGTTCATTAAATAAATCCTGATCGTAATTGACATTTAAATAGCTAATACCCGCTTTGATATCATAAAATGGATTTAGTCTTAAATCAATTTCAGATTTTGCTTCAATTGTTTTTATTGTAAGATCAAGTTTATAGTCTTCGGTTAAAAACGAATTAGAAAAATATTTATTTATAGAGGTAGTTGTTAAATTGTAACTATCTCGCAGCTCACCGAACTCTCTGTCTATTTGTTCATAATACGATAAACTGTTCTTTATAAAAAAATTGTTCGTGATAAGTGTTGTGTTGTTTATGTCAATAAGGTTGCTGAAATACTCTGCTCTTTCATAATTGTCCCATTCAGATTGTTGACTGAAATCCAAGACCTCGTTATTAATTTCTATTCTACCGGAAAAGGGTCCGCCAATCTCAAGCTTGGGATCATTTACAAAATCATCTCCGGCATGGATGAAATTTACCTGAAGTTTATTAAGAGGCGAAAATCTATACGTAAACGATCCCTGTACATCATAAAACGAAGGATCAGCCGACTCTTCAATATCTACTATCGACATTACGTACTCTATGTAACTTTTACGTGCACCTATTATGAAAGAGCCTTTATCAGTCAACGGTCCTTCTGCCATCCCGTCGAAGTTTGTAAGGCTTAGTGTTATCTCACCCTCGTACTTATTCCTGTTGCCCTCTCTATATTCGAGGTTCAAAACTGAACTTAACCGGTCGCCGTATCTAGCGCTAAAACCGCCGGCTACGAAATTAACTTTTTTAATTAAGTCCATGTTGAAAATTCCGATACTGGCATTATCGGCTTCTTTAACATGAAAAGGCTCGTAAACTTGCGCATTGTTGACAAGCACCAAGTTTTCGTCGTAGTTTCCGCCGCGGACATTAAATTTTGCACTGAACTCATTGTTAACGTTGATTCCCGGAAGTAATTGTATCGAACGGAAAACATCGGGAAAGATACTTGACATTTCTTCAATAGCTTTGTTTTCAAGTGTAATGTTGTTATTAATTTCATTGCCTTGCTCGGAGTAAACGGAGATTTCTTGAAGAACTATTTCGGTCGCGGTTAAAAAGAAATCCTCAGTCGTATCACCTGTAATATTTATGAGAGCTGTAACAGTTTTGTAACCGATATAACTAACCATCAGTTTGTATTCACCGCTTATAACATCGATTGAATAGTATCCTCTTTCGTCAGTTACCCCGCCAAGGCTTTTGCCTAAAATCGAAATGTTAGCAAACGCTAGAGGTTTACCTGATGTAACATCTTTGACATAACCTGATAAATTAAACTCAGAATTTTGGGCATTTATGAAATTCAAAAGTAAGGTGTATAAAACAAAAAATGATTTGTAATAGCAGGTTTTCATTTCCTCATCCGCAAATGAAAATCGATTTTTTTGACTTAAAAATATAAGTATAAATTTTAAGTTACTTATTTGGACGCGTGACATAAATATATGGCGGAATGAATCCGCCATATATTTTATTAGTTGCTTCATACTAACTTGACAAAAAAGATCACTTCACTTCACTTAAAAACTCCATCCAGGTACGATAGAAGGTAATCGAATTATCCAACCCTTTTATGCTGTGACCCTGGCCTTCGAAAGTAATCAATGAAAAATCTTTTCCATACTTTTTCAAACTATCAGCCATCCATAAGCTTCCTTCTACCGGTACTCGACTATCGTTTGTACCATGAGTAAGTAAAAGTTTGCCCACAGCTTTATCCGCATGATAAAGTGGTGATCTGTCATCAAGCTTTGCTTTTTCGGTTTTCGGATCACCCGCTTCTTTTGTTACCCAATCAGGAATGTTACAGTTTTCGTAGAAGTGCACAATGTCGGAAAATCCTGCGTGACTCATCCCAAAACCCCAATCGAAGTTCGCTTTATTACCGTTTATTTCACCGGGAAAAGTCAACAAACGCATTGTAGCGTAGCCGCCATGGCTCCCGCCGAAAACACCTACTCGTGAAGGCGGAATCTCCAATTTGTCACTAATATATTTTGCCGCATATTTAATATCGATAATTTCGTTTCCACCTAAATCTTTGTCGTTTAATTCGGAAAACTCACGCCCGAATCCTGAACTTCCGCGGGGTGACGGGCTGAATACATAAATACCAGCTTGAGTTAATATTTGATTTTGTGTCCGGTAATTATTTGAGCCGCCATAGAATGACTTAATTGCAACCATTTGCTCATCTTTAGGTAAAGGTTTTTTCGGATGATACAGAAATCCATGAAGCATTCTGCTTTTACCCGTTTTCGGATCGATGTCGAATGTGGGAAATTCAACACGTTCCACAGTTGAATACACAATTTTATTATTAACATCTTCCGGTATTTCAAGGAATGGTTTGAATGCGAATGATTTCAGATCAACAGTAAGTTCATCAATTCTAAATTTGACGGTCGCAGACGAAACTCGAACAAGCATTTTGTCTTCTTCGCTATCAAGTATTGTTATATTTAAATCAACTTTTTCGGAATTAATGATATTGCCATTATTTGGATCAATGAGAAATATCTCATTCTCAATTGGATTGCTAACAACAGCAAAAATGTATTTTTCACCATCGATAGTTATCAGATCACTAGACGCGATATCGCGCTTAAACTTCGTTAGCTGGGTCGATTTCATATCTTCCAAATTGTACACATACAGATTCTTAAAATCATCTTCATTTGAGTAATAAATAAACTCATCGTTGTTCAACCATTCTTTATAAGCGGGCTGCGGATAATATCTTCCTTTGGACGGATCAGTTAAAAGCTTCCAGGATTTTGTTCTCAAATCAATGTAAACCATATTACCGAAAACGCGATTAGCATCTTTATTAACTGTAGCGACAACACCGCTTGCGTCAGGTCGCCAACCAGGAGTTCCCCATGTATACCTGAACTCTTTTGTGTCTTGTAAAATCTTTTCTTCCTTGCCTGTCTTTAAATCGAGTATTCGAAGTTCTCCAAGTCTTTCATCTTTAACGCCGAGTCGCGCAATGTATGCTATTTTATCGTCGTCGTTCCATTGCCATCCGAATATGTATGGAACATCGGTAAGTTTTTTCATCTCTTTTGTTGAAGGATCGAGCGAGAATAGATTTAAAACCTCGTCATTCTTTTCGTCACCGTTCCAGTAAAGTTTGCCATCGTTCTTATTGTACTTCATTCCCCAAACGTTTCGAAGTGAAAAATCGACATCAGAAATTGTTCTACCGGATTTTAAGTCGACGTCTTTTTTTAACTCAACTTCTTTTAATTCTGTCGTTTCGCCTATGTAATCGTAATATAGCTTGCCAGCCTTATAAAACGGTAGGAAACCGGTATATGGAAATCCATCGAAGTAAGGACGCAAGTCGATTGATCGACCTTTGAATTCAATAAGTTTTGGATCACTCACATCTGCGGTCGGTTTACAAGCAACAAATGCAAGAAGCGTTAATAAGGTAATTATATAGTATCGCATCGAAATTATTCCTTTCTACAGGTTAGATTAAAATGTCTAATTCGAATATAGTGAAATAGCTTTCGAGATTGAAAATTCTTCTATTGTTATATGGCTCGTGCTTTATGTGAATTGAGACTTGCTTGAAGTAAGGCCAAGTCTTGTTGTCAACGGACAAGCGTCTGCTTGCACCTGGCAAGCTAAAGCCCATTTGGGAGTGTCATATCTTCTTACTCCTTACCACCTTGCGAATTTTGATTTCTATGTTCCGGCTGCTAATTCTTCCAATAGCTGATCCAATTGCCTTGCTCATCGTACAGCCATTCAGTCGGAGGTCTTTCCAGTTTGTAAAACTGAATGTACTTAGATTCATAAAGCGACTCAACGCCATCCGGTTTAGGTATATTTCTCATCATGAACCTGTATCTGTCGGTTTCGTTTTCAGCGGTTGTGTTTTCAATCCCTTCAAAATTTAGTGAACCTTGAATGGGGTTAAGAACATATATGTTATTGTAGTTATTAAAATCAACTTTGTTCAACGATGTGATAAGACCGGCTTTTACATCAAGGAACCAGTTGCAAATATGCTCTGCTCCGTTTTTCGTTAGCACCAAATCGTCTCGTGTAATAACATGTCTTTCTTTTAATTGCATTAAGTCTGCAAATATTTGATCTTTATTTCTGTTATGAAATTTGAGGCTCATTACCTCTCCAAGTCCAACCGCAATTGTTCCGGTTGAGGCGAGTATCAAGAGTGAGTTTTTCAGCCATGTTTTCTTAAAAACGTAGTTGATATGAAAAAACAACAGAAAAAGGACCGGGATACTTAAATAAAGCGCGAATCTACCGAACAGCAGCTTGTCGTAAACAGGTAATAAAAGTAGATAACTGAAAACTATATTTGACAACCAAAACAGTTTATTCTCAACGGATATGTTCTCGCTGTTCCTTTTATAAAGAATTATTAACCCGCTAAAAATGATTACGGGAATTAATACAACTGCGGCTGACATAATTTTGTCGTTCATTGTTGCGTCGGCGCTTATTATATCAGCAACAAATGAATTATTTATTGATTCGGTCAGATAGAAGAATATCCTGTTAAATCTTTGTGGGTCAAATATCTTTACAATTGCAACCGACAGCCCCGCAGTTACTGAAAGAATAGCGACAAGTTTAATTATAGACTTAGAGTCTTTGTAAACAAACCAATATGCAAGGAGGAATGACAAAGCGTATAACAGCATCACAGCAGTGGTTCCAAAGTGTGATAGAACTATAGCAGTTGTTAATATTAAAGTTATTAATACATTTTTTGTATTCGGGTAAGTAAACAGCTTAAATGAATAGAGCATAAGAGCGAACAGCAACAAAAATCCCAACGCGTTTTTCTGCGAAAATTCCGGTACGTGCACCAGGGTCAGTGGCAGAAACCCGGAGAGAAATATTATTATCCACTCATTGCGGTTTATTTTATTTCTTTCAGTTACACTTTTTATTGTGGAGTAAACAGCCAGCGGTATTAACGACGGTACTATACACATTACCAGGCGTGTAGAATTAACGACTGCATCATTTAATTCCATGCCGAATAACATTAATAGCTTGCCGAATACCCAGTAGATATAAAACAGTATCGGCATATCGTTGAATGGTAAGCTTCCATTAGCAAGTAATCCTTTCAATTGAACGTAATAGTAATATGTATGATTGAACCAGCCGACAAATTCCGGGCGCCAAACCCAGATTAAAAATACGCGTGTAAGAATAGCCGCTGCTACTATTCCTAAAAGTACTGGTTTACTTTTCATGAGATTCCCTTTATGATGAAGTTTTTAGACAGGCTTCGATGCTGCTATGTTACAATACTTTTATATGAATATTATATGGAACCTGTAAAAATCATAAAAGGTAATCGGCTTTGTATTGCTATGATTCTAATAGAATAATTCAACAGGCTGGTAAGAATGACTCTTGCATAAATTTTTTGTTCAACAAAACTTCTTTTAACAATCGGTTAGAGCTGTAACGAGATTCTGAGCTTTCCACGAAGATTCGCTTAAATCCGAAACTCCAATCCACTAAATTCTTATTTCTAAATTCTAACTTTATATCCTCGCCTGGTAAGTATACAGATCAAAGTAGCGTCCTTTCTTTTCTATTAGTTCGTCATGAGTTCCTTGTTCGGCAATGAGCCCGTCTTCTATAACAAGAATTTGATCGGCTTTACGTATTGTACTAAGCCTATGCGCGATCACAAATGTTGTTCTTCCTTTCATTAGATCAGCCAAACTTTTTTGAATCAGCACTTCACTTTCAGTATCAAGATTAGATGTTGCTTCGTCAAGAACGATTATTTTCGGATTGGCAAGAATTGCGCGCGCGATGGTTACACGCTGTTTCTGCCCGCCGGAAAGTTTAACTCCCCGTTCGCCAATTAATGTTTCCAGTCCATCTTCGAATCGATCCGTAAACTCATTAACATAAGCAGCTTTAACTGCATTTTGCAACTGCGCTTCAGTTGCGTCCGGACGGGGAAATAAGATGTTTTCCCGTATAGTTCCTTCGAACAGGAAGTCGTCCTGTAACACCACTCCCAGGTTTTCCCTGAAGCCCGCCAGGTTTACAGTTGACATATCAATATTATCAATTGTCACCTTACCTGAATCAGGACTGATAAACGACGCGGCTAAACTGGCGATTGTTGTCTTGCCTGCACCGGAGCTACCCACAAGCGCAGTTACAGAGCCGCTTGGCGCGTCAAATGAAATGTTGTGAACGACTTCTTTGCCTTCTTCGTAAGCAAACGAAACATTATCAAATTTTACATTGCCCTTAACTCCGTTTAGCATAACCGACCGCTGTGCCGGGTCATCTTCGGGATTCATGTTCAGCAATTCCTCGGTTCTGTCTAGTCCTGCAAAAGCTTCCGTTAGCTGGCTGCCTATGTTACCCATTTGTACTATTGGCGCAATCATAAAACCGAGATAAAGTGTGAATGAGAGGAACTCACCGTAAGTAAGCTCGTTATTGATAATCAGCCAGCCCCCTATTCCCATTATTCCTGTTGAAGCTAAGCCCAGCAAAAAGGTTGATGTGCTCGTCATTAAAGCAGTAGCAGTTAAGCTTTTTTTTACATTTTGAAAAATTCGATCAACACCTTTCTCGAATATTTTATTTTCCTGCTCTTCGGCATTAAAACCTTTTATCACCCGCACACCGTTCAGCGTTT
>JANQLA010000038.1 GCA_028280855.1 Melioribacteraceae bacterium | reverse complement strand
GAAACAAAAAAGATGGTGCTTTTGAGATGAGAATAATAGCATTGCTGCTATTTCTTGTATTTTCAGTTGTAACTTATTCACAAAGAACAGATACTAAGGGTTACCTTCAAAGAATTGATTACACTACCGGCGAATTTGATACAACAAAAATCAATAATTGGTCATCTGGCAGAGGAGATAGTCCTCAGGGATCTTTTTCCTACTCTTCGTTTTATTATAAGGTCTTTGAGTATAATAAAAAAGCATATTTATTATCTGCCGGGTTTTCCGATGGCGTATTGCCTACATTTACACTAAAAATCTCAAATGCAGATACCGATAATTCTTTAATTTATCTATCGACGTTGAATGACTTCCATATTTTTTCTCCGTATACTCTTTTGTATTCTGAGGTTTTATTTTCAGCCAAAGGTTTGTTAATTCTTAACGGAGAAGTGCAGCAGAGTTTAGTTGAAAATGTTGACTCGCTATTAACTAAGAAAGAGTTTGACTTTAGTCAGTTTGATGAAAGAATGGCTATTGCGGGTAAAATAGATAGCCTCTGCCTACTTGTTCCTATATATGCTCCTGAATCTGGAGACTCAATCTTTTATCTTTGTGATATCGACAGTAATCTAGCCATTACTCCCCAGAAACAAATATCTGCAAATGCTACGTTTGAAAACTACGATTATCTATATCCGCTAAATATAAAACGAATCAGTAGTAATTTTTTTTATTCTAAAACCAATTCGGATATTGATTTAATATACAACTATGAAAACGATTTTCTCGCAATAATTAATATAGTTGAGAAAAGAAGTAATTCCTTTCTGTACGATAACCATATTTTTTATTGGGATGATTTTAATGTTGTAAAAAGAGATATTGATACAACAAGCGGTAAGTTAAGCGATGCGACCACAATTATTACTAATGTCAATTGGTATGAAATCGGTTACCCGGAAACAGGAAATAACATATGTTTCTGGCAAAACGATACAATGAATGTCTTCAATTTAGATACACAAGAAATTATATTTTCTGAAAATTTCGATAAAGATTCATACAGTTCAAACCAGCCGCTAATTGATTCAAAATATATTTACCTTCATAGAGTCGAATCGGTAACAGATATTAAAGAAGAAATACAAGTCCCCAATAGATTCCACCTGGCGCAAAACTACCCAAATCCCTTTAATCCATCAACCACTATTGAATTCAACATTCCGATGTTAGAATTCCGAAATCAGAATTCCGAACTCGTCTCTATGCGCGTTTACGATATCCTCGGTCGCGAAGTTGCAACTTTAGTCAATGAACCATTGTCGGCTGGAAAACACGAGGTGCAATTTGACGGAAGTTCACTTGCAAGCGGAGTTTATTTCTACCGGCTTGAGGCTGGTAATTTTTTGCAATCAAAGAAATTTATACTGCTGAAATGATATTTGGAAAAATGCCGCCTTTAAAGTAGTTTAGTTAATATTACAATATAATCGAACTAACTCGAAAGGTAGTCTATGCGAAACAGCATCCTATTGATTGCTTTGGTCCTCTTTATCTTTGCCTGCTCTGCTTCAGAAAAAATTTACTACGATTACTCAACTAACACATTTGATATATCACATGTAAAAGCCAACCTGGAATTCCTTGCTTCCGACGATTTAAAAGGTCGCAATACTGCAACCGAATCTGAGAAAGTAGCATCGCAGTTTATTGTATCCGAATTCAAGAAGTACGGTTTACAGCCCTTTGGCGATGACGGCACTTATTTTCAAAAAGTTGATTTCCTGTCGTCGAAACTAGATCCCGAATCCCACGTAAAATTATTTGATGAAGCAGGCAAAGAAGTAGCTTCATTGAAACTCGGTGAAGATTTTATGACCTCTGCGTCAAGTTCCATCGATGAAAACCTATTTGGGAAAGATTACCCTGTTGTATTTGCAGGATACGGAATTAATGCACCGGAATATGATTATAATGATTATAAAAATTTTGATGTAAACAACAAAATTGTGATTGTTATGACCGGCGAACCGCACAGTGAAAGCGAAGACTATTTCAAAGGTGACAAAAATACGCGTTATAGCAATCCCTTTCGAAAGGTCGATATGGCTAAAGCAGGCGGCGCAGTGGGCCTTCTGGTAATTCCCGATGAACAGTATTTACAGTATTGGTCATGGTTAAAACGTCGTTCAACTAGAGAGTCATTATCTTTAGCAGATGGTGAGCAGGACGCTTCTATTCCTAATGGATTAATTTCGATTGAAAGCACAGAAGCAATTTTTGAGAACCAGACAAAAACATTTAGCGATATTGAAGCAACAATTACTGCCAATGAATCACCACAGCCTTTCGAGCTTAATCTTATCGGCAGGTTTGATCTGCAGTTGAATAGTGAAATTAAACCCGGGCGTAATGTTGTTGCAATTCTCCCCGGCAATAACTCCGCACTAGCCGATGAATATATAACAATTGGTGCGCATTACGATCATGTTGGCGTTAATGCTGATGGTGAAGTTTATAACGGCGCCGATGATAACGGGTCGGGAACGGTTGCGGTACTTGAAGCTGCACGATTGCTTGCACCGCAAAGAAGTAACGAGCGTCCGATTATTTTTATTCTTTATACCGGAGAAGAAAAAGGACTGCTTGGTTCTGAATACTTTGTAAACAATTTTAACGCAGATGAAATTGTAACGAATATTAATATCGACATGACGG
>JANQLA010000032.1 GCA_028280855.1 Melioribacteraceae bacterium | reverse complement strand
AAAAGCAACCGTGATTTTTTCCTTGTAGATTATTTGAACAATTATGACGACAAATATTTTTCTATATTGAGGACTCTCTCATGAGTTTTGAAACAGCCCTCAAAAATTTTATAAATGAATTTTACATGAGTTGGCGTCTTATTCTTCTTTTTTGGCTTTAAGCGTATCCCAAATCATATAGGCTCCAACTGCGCAGAACATAACAAGTGCTAATATTTCGGCACCGTGACTTTCAGCCCATTCCTCCATTTTCCAATCGAACTCGGCAAATTTTAGAATAGCACTTAATACACCCATTAGAGCTCCGCCGGCAATAAAACCGGAAGCAATAAGTGTTCCTCTTTCGCGTCGTGCCTTGTTTAAACCTTCATCATTGCTTCTTGATTGCACAAACCATGCAATGATTCCTCCTGCCAACAGAGGAGTGTTCAGTTCAAGCGGCAAATACATTCCCAAAGCAAAAGCTAACGCAGGAACTTTAATCATAGTGAGTACCAAAGCCATTAAAGCCCCTGCAAGATACATCATCCAGGGAGCAGGTTGGTTGGACATCAGCGGTTTAATTACAGCCGCCATGGCGTTGGCTTGAGGTGCTACGAGTGCGTCAGGCCCAACAAAACCGTACGCTTCGTTTAGTACCATTATAATCCATGCCACCGTAGCAGAGGCGAATATTGTTCCCAGAAATTTCCACTTCTCTTGTTTAAACGGTGATGAACCCAGCCAGTAACCGATTTTTAAGTCGGTTATAAACGCACCGGCCTGAGAAAGAGCGGTACAAACTACACCGCCAATTATAAGAGCGCTTACCATTCCCGCCGGACCTGTTAATCCAACCGATACGAGGATTACCGATGAAAGGATAAGTGTCATCAGAGTCATACCCGATACCGGGTTTGTACCTACAATTGCAATAGCTGTTGCAGCGACCGTAGTAAAAAGGAATGAAATAATGAGAGCAATTAGTAAACCGACCATCGCGTGCACAAATGAATCAACAACCCCGAATTGGAAGAAAATGAAAATTATTAGTGATGTTAAAACTATCCCTGCTACAATAGCGCTCATTGGTAAATCGCGCTGTGTCCTTAGATTATTTCCCCCGTCTTTACCAACCTTTTTGAATATTTCCTGGTACCCGAGCACGAATGATTTTTTAATAATTCCCGAAGATTTAATAATGCCGATTAAGCCGGCCATAGCTATTCCGCCTATACCGATATGGCGGACGTAGTTAAAGAAAATGTCTTCGGCCGACATATCTTTCACAAGATCAGTTACTCCTGCTCCTATTGGTGTTGCAATGTAGTCTGCCAGGTAAGCAAACACGGGAATGATTACATACCACGAAACGAATGAACCGGCGGCTATTATTGCTGTGTATTTTAGTCCCACAATATAGCCCAGACCAAGGATAGCGGCGCTAATGTTAAGCCGGAATTCAAGCTTTAGTTTATCGTGCAGGAACTGGCCGGCTCCTATTACTTTTGAAGTAAATACTTCCGACCATGCGCCGAAGGTTGCAACGAGAAAGTCGTATATACCGCCTACAACGCCGCTGATAACCAGCACCAATGCTTGCTTACCACCTTTCTCACCTGCAACTAAAACTTCGGTTGTAGCCGTAGCTTCGGGAAAAGGAAACTGGCCGTGCATTTCGGAAACAAAATATTTTCTAAACGGAATTAAAAAAAGTATACCGAGAAAACCGCCGAGTACGGACGCGAAAAACACTTGCCAGAAACTAACTTCAAGTTCAAGTATGTATAAAGCAGGAATTGTAAAAATAGCGCCGGCTACTATTGTTCCCGAAGTTGCTCCTATCGATTGAATAATTACATTTTGTCCCAGTGAATCTTTTCGCTTTAGGGCGGATGATAGTCCAACAGCAATAATTGCAATTGGAATAGCGGCTTCAAACACCTGACCTATTTTCAGACCAAGGTAGGCTGCCGCTGCTGTAAAGAATACAGCCATTATTAAACCGAGTACAACCGTGTAAGCGTTTACTTCGGGATACTCCTTTGTAGGCAGCATAACCGGTTCGTATTGTTCGCCCGGTTTTAGCTCCCTGAAAGCATTGTCCGGTAAGCTTATCTGTTTTGAATTTACTTCGTGTTCACTCATTAATTAGCTCCTTTATATGTAAACGATTTTAACCGCAAGATGCATAGACACGAAGAATATTTTATTTAATTCTTCGTGTCTTCAAGTCTTTGCGGTAATTGCTCTTTATCTAATTTCGAGTAATCGAGTTCCGAGCCGAGCATACTGTGCGGAATTAAATAAACCAGCATCAGAAGTATTGCTGCAATTAAGGCCCAGCGTTTCGGCAGTTTTGACTTTCTATACATAAAAAAGGCTATTACCCAGCCAATAAACGCAACGGCTGTTTTGTTATCTGTTAGATCATGTCCGAATGGCCAGCCTGTCCAGTATGCATCGAAGGCGTACTTCTGAACTATTGGGCCAAGTATCAAACCTCCGACGAATAAAAATGCGATAGTCCACAACGTTAATTTATTTAGCCTGGGCTCTTTCTTAAAGAATTCTAATCCTGTTCGTGTTGAAAGAAGCATTGCACCAAACATAGCGATTACATGCAGTATTAATACACTTGCAGGCACTACTCCTTTGTAACGAATTATTACGTGCTCTTCTTCAGGAAGTATTAATTTTTCATCGGTATTTTGTACAATAACATAATATTCAAGTTTACCAGCGGGGGGCTGCGACGGTAAAGTTGCATGGTAGCCGGTACCGTCAAATGTCATTTCAACTTCGGTAAATTTATCTTTCGTTTTGAAGCGTTTCCAAAATACATTTACGCTTATTCCGGATAAGGAAGTTTCAACTGTTACTTTCAAATCGGTACCGACATTTTCGCTTCGTAAAAACTTGTAATTTAGTTCCGTGGAGTTGATAGTCGCATTACCCGAAATGGGGTAGGTCGGGCCTGTCATTCTCTGATAAACAGCAGTTGCGGCAGTAATTAGAAAAGCCAGCAACCAGATTAGAATTTTGTTCGCCATTCAGTTTGAAATCAGATCAAAATTTTTTTATGAGCCTAAAAATTAAGGTAAACAAGATGTTAATAGCAAATTTTATTTTTTTAATTTATGACTCGCAGAAATCTTACCTTTAATGGGCTAATAAAGATTTTGGCGATTGGCAATAAGAGTAAGAAACCGGTGAAAATTCAACTCGTCATAATTGTTGGTAATTAAATGTCTTTTTCAAAACTAATTAAAATGCATATCAAATAATGATTCGACTACTATTACTAATTGCCGCCGCAATTATTCTGCAGATTTATTTTTACAAAAAGTATTTCAATTCAATCAGGTTCTTGTTCAACACAGATCTCTCCAATCTCAAAATTCTTAAGCGTTCGGTTGTAGTTTACCTCAATATATATTTGTTCATTGCCTTTTCGCTTTGGCTGCATACATTTATTACAGGCGACCGGTTTAGACTACTTATAGAAAACGATTTTTGGGATTACTTAATTTTATATCCTTTCTGGATTTCTATAATGGTTGTTATTCAAGTTGCATTATTTCTAATACTGCTCGATGTAATTAAATTTATTGTAAGATTAATCTTCCGACAAAAAAAAGAGCTGATCAAAAAAACATGTTTTGTGCTTACTTTCATCATATCGACTTTCTTTATTATTTATGTACCCGCAAGAGTAATCATAGACTACAAATTTGTTAAAGTCAGAGAAGTAATATATCCAGAGGAAGCCACACTCAAGCAGCTTAGTAATTTTAAAATTGCCTTTATTGCCGATGTTCAAGCAGACTGGTATACAAACGATAACAGGCTGAATCATTTTATCCAGAAAGTAAACGAAACGGAACCTGATCTTGTATTAATAGCCGGCGATATAATTACAAGCACACCGCTTTACATTGATAAAGCAGCACAGTACCTTGGCAAAATAAACACAACGTACGGCGTTTACTCATGCGTAGGCGATCATGATAACTGGGCTTATCGTGGTAATGTTATTAAGAGTCGTAAAGAAGTTAAGAACGCACTGGCGGTTAATAACGTGAGAATGCTGGACAACGAAAACCTATTCATCCAGGTTGACAGCGTTAGCATCGGAATCTCGTTTATCACGGAATCCTATTCCGAACGAATTAGTAACAGGATGCTTGACAGCCTTTCTAGAGCAACGGTTAATTCCGATTTACGCATACTTGTAACACATCAGCCGACGAATCGAATTATCAATCGCTCCATCGAAAATGATGTCGATATAATGCTTGCAGGACATACGCATGGCGGGCAAATTACTTTTCTATTTCCGTTTATAAATTTGACGCCCACCTTGCTTGAGACAAAGCATGTTCACGGTGACTTTTGGTATGATGACTTTCTTCTAATTGTCAACAGGGGACTTGGAATGTCAATTGTTCCAATCCGTTATAACTCAACACCGGAAGTTACTTTGATAAGAATTTTTCCGGAATAATTTATGTGAGAACTTTTTAGATTAGTCTTCGTCTAAAATTTGCTAAAACGTATTCGTATTCTCTAAATGAGCGCTAAAAATAAAATATTTGCCTTCTTCTTAGCTTGCCTGTTAGCTACCCTTACTTCATCCTGCACTTCCGGTGTAAAAAAGACTGGTAAAATACCTGTGCAAGATTTTTTTAGAAATCCTGAACAGTCCGGGTTTCAACTCTCGCCGACGGGTGAGCATATTTCATTTCTGAAACCGTTCAAGAACAGGATGAACCTTTTTGTGCTTCGAATGGGGGCTAACGACACAACTCGAATTACTGGTTTCGATGACAGGGACATAAGGTTTTATATATGGGCAAATGATTCTACTATTTTATTCGGCAAAGATAAAAAGGGTGACGAAAATTTTAAGCTTTTTTCCGTAAGGCTCGACGGTACTAACTTAATGCAGCTTTCTGATGATGGACCCTTTACTGTACAAATAATTGATGAGCTTCGAGATAACCCCGATGAAATTATAATATCCAACAATGCAAGAAACAACCAGGTTTTCGACCTTTTTCGGCTTAACATATCTACCGGTGAAAAAATTATGATTGCTGAGAATCCCGGTAATATTTCAGATTGGATTGTTGACCATAACGGAAAGCTGAGATTAGCCGTTTCCACCGATGGTGTAAATACAGGTATTCTTTATCGTGAAACCGAGCAGGATGAATTCAGGTTGATGACGGCTACGAATTTTAAAGAAATGCTATATCCTGTGGCTTTCACTTTCGATAATAAATATACGTATGCTGTCTCGAATAAGAATCGTGATAAAGCAGCTTTAGTTATTTACGATGTTATTAACGATAAAGAACTGGATGTAGTTTTCGAGCATTACGAAGTTGACATCAGCTCTGTCATACTTTCAAAGAAAAAGCAAAAGCTTGCAGCGGTTTCTTTTGTTACTTGGAAAATGGAGTATGAATTTTTTGATGAAGAAAAAGAAGATATTTATAGGTCAATAAAAAGCAAGCTTCCGAATAAGGAGTTAGAAATAAGAAGTTTCAGCCGTGATGAAAGCAAGGTACTGGTTGCAACGCAATGCGACAGGTGCTTAGGCGCATACTACTACTACAGCGTTGCAGACGATCTTCTTGTTGAACTCGGCCAAATCGGACCATGGTTGAACGATGCCGATCTGTCTCCAATGAAACCCATTTCATATCGTGCGCGGGACGGGCTAAAAATACATGGTTATTTAACCTTCCCTAAACAGAAAGA
>JANQLA010000524.1 GCA_028280855.1 Melioribacteraceae bacterium | reverse complement strand
AAATAATATAAACCTGTGAAGCCCTGAAAGGGCGTTATAAAAAACTTCACCGGAGTTATGTCCCTAATTATAAAAGCGATCTACAAAATACCTTCCCAGGCAAATGAGTTTTGTGCTTGTTGATTATTGCGTAAATTCGGCGTGTAAACAAATGTGTTTTCATCTACACATTAAGTTGATAAGCGCAATTAGCATACTAATTTCATTCCCGGAGGTATTGTGACGGCTAAGCAATTCATAAAAGAACTCGGTAAGTTCAAAAAGCACCGGGAGCTAGACAAGGTATCTAAATTCTTCAAAGGGAATGACGGGGTAACTAAAGCGTTCGGTGTAAAATTTGGAGATGTCTTTAAAGTTGCGAAACAGTTTACCGAAATGCCGTTGAATGAAATAAACAAACTATTGGATAGCGAGTACTACGAGATTAGAATGGGCGCGGTAAGTATAATGGATTTTCAGGCTAAAGACAAAAAGACTACGGGAAAACGGCGGAAAGAACTTTACGAACTTTATTTATCCAGGCACGACAGGCTGAATAACTGGGACTTTGTTGATCGCGGCGCTTACAATATTATCGGTGAATATTTAACGGATAAGCCGAGAGACATTCTTTACGATTTGGCTAAATCGGAAAATCTTTGGGAGCGCAGAACGGCAATTGTAAGCACTTATGCATTTATTAAGAAGAACGACTTAGACGACACGTTCAGGATTGCAGAAATATTGATAAACGATAAGGAAGAATTAATAAACAAAGCGGTAGGGAGCTGGATTCGTGAAGCAGGGAAAAAGAATGAAGAGAGATTGATTAAATTCCTGGATAAATATGCTTCATCAATGCCCCGAGTTACATTACGGTATGCATTGGAAAAGCTAAGTGATGATAAAAAGAAATACTACATGCAAAAAGGCATGGATAAGACCGGCGCATAGTAACGGATTAAAATTAGTGACTAATCCTTGTGGGGATTCTATTTTTCTCTTGCTTGTCTCCCGCTTTATTGCAGGAACTCTTTTGCTTTAATATGTATTCAGCAATATAGTAATTATTCGAATTAATCATATTTTGCTGATATTTGCCAAATGGTAATACTCTAATATTGTAATTAGTTCTCTAACACGTAAAAAATGAAAAGACTTTTGAATCCTTTTTTTTGTAACGTATAAGATTATTCCAATTTGGTAAAGGAATATCATAAGAATCGGGATTTCGTTCGAATAATATAATATATTCAAATAATTTAATAGTAGTGAGATTAAAAGTAATACTATACCTATGATACAAAGAGAAACAGATATTCTTGCAACTGACCATATTGATGAAAAAAGTAAAACTTTTGATGATAGTCTGGCTATTTCAATAAAACTATCAGGACAAGAATACTGTATACGAATTTTAAATTTTTGAATAAGAAATTTTGATCTAAGGTGATGAGTGATAGGATTACTCCCTATCCACGGTACATATTTAGTTAAATGCTGTAGATTTCTTTCTAGCAAATATTCATATAAATATTGATAAGGATACTGCATATCAATTCCACACTCATCTTTGCGAATCAGCCAACTTTCTAGATATGATTTTTGAAACAAGTATTTGATACTATATTTATCAGCAAGTGCTGTGGAAGACTGAAAAAATAAAATACCAACTAAATAAGAAACCAAAAGTAATAAATTGATTATAATCAGTAACACACTATTGCTAATATTATTAATAATGTTATAATTAGTAAATGGCATTAAAATTAGATGATATTTTTCGAACAAATTTTGATGAATTAGAACTAATGGACAAATTAATGATAAAATAGATATGAAAATAAATACCAATCCTGGTATAATTGCCTCAAAATGAATAATAAACATTTTATTAGTATTCATTATTTTGCCTAACGATGTGTTATGTTAAATCAAAAGTCTTATTTAGTTCTATTTTATTTTTACTAGAAATTACTACAACCTGTTATTCGTCCCGCTTGCAAGACAAACTTTTCGTTGTCAAAGGAACCGGGCCGCATTCTTGCCTTATCAATATTTATTTTCTCTTGCCTGTCCGCCGTAGGTGTACTCTAGCCGGTGTGGGACTATTTACCTTCAATATGGGTTATACTGCTTTTTACTTAATCATAAATATTCTTTTAAATAATCACTTAAAATTTTATGTCGTCTGACTCTTTTTTCTTTATCATTAGTTCCATATGTCGCGGCATCAAAATATTCCGAGTATTTTTCGTCAATTTCACTAGGCTCATTTTTTGCCAATTCTAAATTTGACTCGAATAATGTAAGAACATCTTTAAATTTTGATAACAATTCATGCTGATCCTTTTCAATTTTCAGGGAATTTAAGGAAAGAAATAAGGAGTAAAAATTCACTTTGTTTTTCCATTTAGTAGCTCTAATATTTGGAAAAATGGAATCAATTATTTCCAATATATTTATGAATGAATTTTTATAAAAGCTAGATTCTTCAAACTCGTTTTCATACATTACATAAAATTCATCTAATCTTTCTTTTCTATTAAAAATGCCTCCAATCACGGATGTAAGTAAAATACTTATGTATTCTAAATCCAACATTCTTCGTATATCATTTGCAGAGAATATTCCAGAGCCAGTCCAAAATTCATGCTCGCTCAATTCTTGAACAACTGTAAGGAACCCTCCTTTAAATCTTGCATTACGTAATTCTTGGTCATTTAATACAAATGAATATTTATTTAAACGCTGGAATAAATCTCGAACATCGTCATCAGTAGAGTCTTCAAGATCACGAACAACAATTGGATATCTCCAGACTCTTTGTTTTTCTGTATCGGATAGATCATCAAATTTTTTAATAGATGGAAAACCTTTTATTTTACTTTTTAATTCAATCTCATTATTTACAAATTCTATAATAGTACGAAGCCTTTGTTGCCCATCAACAACAACATAAATTGACTCACCATTAGGTTTTATTCGGGTAACATAATATACTTCTGGTATTGGCAACTGTAACAATATAGTTTCTATCAAATAATCTTTCTGTGGCTGTTGCCAAACTGGATTTCTTTGAAACTCAGGACTTAATTCTAATGCATTTTCTTTGAATCGCTGATTAAACCATGATACGTTTTGATTAGAAGCCATTGCTTTCATTGTTTGCCTCAATTATATCTAAAATTTTTTTAATACTATGCTCATAATATAATGACACATGTTGCCAACTTTTAAATATTGCACCACGAATTTGATGCATACCCAGAGTTTCGTCAGTTGATAATTTATTAAAGAATGCCCACCATTCTTTTGCAAAGTTGAAATCATCAGAAAGTTTATCAAGACGAATAATCCCATAAAATAAAGTTTTTTGAAGTTCTTCGAACTTTTTTTTGTAATGCGGGGATAGACGATAAACACTCCTTTTTTTGAATGCAAGTAATTTCAACCACAGCTCATGAAATAGTTCATCTGAAATTAGTACCACATCAATATCCGATGAATTACAATATTTCCTATCCTAATTATTTGAATTTAAACTAAACCCAATTTTACCGCTTCCACCCACACAAAAATTTTTAGGATGAATGTTGAAGTTGTCACAAATATTTTCCCGGAATTCGTAGTACAAATCTGGATTATCCTTGAAACAATAGGGAAAGTTATCAAATAGATATCTATTTGTAATATATGCTAAGGATTTTGATTTTATCTCTCTTTCAAAATCAGATTTAGAAATTACATACATATACAAAATTATTTTTGCTTAAAATTTTATTACGCGCGTATAATGATCAACTCCAGTATAATAAATGCGCTAATCAGGAATATTCCGAATACAGGGAACATTGCCTTTGAAATTGTAGTCAGGATTTTTCACAATATAAAATTTATTTACAGACGTCATAATGACGAAAATTACGAAAAGTATATTTAAAGCAGGTTCGTCGGTTTGTTTCTTCCCGGTGACGAACGATGCATAGCTACATCATCACCTTTTGCCCGAACCGAAATTAAGAAAAAGTTAAATTAAATAAAACATTTTTGTCGGAGTTCTGGCTTCGTCAAAGGGCGACTACGCCGGGACATGTCCGTCTTCGCTAAAGATCAGCTATGCTCCACAAAACCTGGACATCGGGTTATTTGATACTTGTTCCTGGTTAACCCATTTCCCTTGCTTTGTTGGCTATTAATTACTAAGTTGCTGCTTAGTATACCAGGTATGACTAAAATTATCCCAGTTAAAAACTAAGTTTAGTGACAAAATGAATTACAAATTAAAACTCTGCATAATTTTCTTACTTTTTTTATTTATTCAATCCTGTGCACCGCAAAGCGGTTTCACGTTAGAAAAAGCACAGGAGATAGAAAAGCAAGGCTGGGACATGGTCCCGGAAATACTTGCACGCATCGTGCCTCCGTCATTCCCGGAAAAGGAATTTAACATACTTGCTTACGGCGCTAAAGCCGGTGGTACAACAGACTGCAATGAATCAATTCAAAAAGCCATAAACGCTTGCGGCGAATCAGGCGGTGGAAAGGTTGTAATACCGGCAGGTGAATATTTATCAAACGGCCCACTGCATTTGCTCGATAACGTGAACCTGCATATTGCCGAAGGCGCTTTGTTAAAGTTCGGAACGAATCCTTATGATTACACTCCCTTGGCGCTTGTGCGCTGGGAAGGCACGTTATGCTACAACTACTCCCCGCTTATTTATGCCAACGGCAAAAAGAATATCGCGGTTTCGGGCAAAGGTATAATCGACGGACAAACGCAAGGCACGTGGGCATTGTGGAAGCGGGGCAACGACGGCAAAAACCAGGATCACGATAAAACAGTATTGCGTCAGCACGGAAACGATGTAACGCCTGTTGAAACAAGAGTGTTCGGCAACGGGTTTCTCGATCTTGACGGCGATGGCAAAGACGACGGGCACGGCGACGGCAAAGATCATTATCTTCGTCCAACAACAATCGAGTTCATCTATTGCGAAAACATTTTGATTGAAGACGTAACCATCCGGAATACGCCATTCTGGGCGGTACATCCGGTGTTTTCAAAAAACATAACCATCCGCGGACTTAATATTGAGAAGGGAACAACCAACGACGACGGCATTGATCCCGATAGCTGCACGGATGTATTAATTGAAAACTGTACTATCGATACCGAAGATGATGCGATATCAATTAAAGCCGGCAGAGACCAGGACGCATGGGAACGCGACCCATGTGAAAATATAATTATACGTAATTCCACTTTGCGTACAGGAGTAAACGGTTTTTGTATCGGTTCTGAAATGTCGGGCGGGGTCCGAAACGTGTTTGTTGAAGACTGCGTTATTCCGCAAGCTAGGCGCGGCATTAATTTCAAGTGCAATCTTGATCGCGGCGGGAAAGTGGAGCGCGTATTTATTCGCAACATAAAAATGGAAAACATCGAGGAGGAGATGTTCATTTTTAGAATGGATTATCACGGCTACCGCGGTAATCACTACCCGACAAAGTTTAACGACTTTTTTGTATCGGATATTCACATTGACAAAGTAGGGAAGACCGGTTTCAAAATTGTCGGCGTTGAGGATCAGTTTATTGAAAGAGTCTATCTGAATAAAATAACAATCGAAGAAGTTCCGGTGGACAGCGAAATAAAATACGCAAAAGATATTCTTGCTAACGATGTAAAGGTAAACGGCAAAGTTTGGAAGCCATAATCGATTCGTGATACCTGCTTAATATGAAATGGATGTTGAGCGGAAAGCGAGTGAGTGGTTTTTTAGACACGGATTTCACAGATTTCACGGATTATCACTATTAAAATAATGATTAATTTAATGTACCAATGGCAGCAGTAATCAGTATTATCATATTTGCATTACTCTTATTTATGGGTTGCGACCAAGCTAAAGAAAAGCTGCGTTCAAATCAGCCTAACTTTTTAATACTAATTGCGGATGATGCAAGCTATCGTGACTTTGGCTGCTATGGAAACAATTTAATATCAACGCCGAACATTGATCAACTGGCGGATGATGGAATAAGAGCTACAAATGCTTTTCTAACCACGCCGCAATGCAGCCCGTCCCGGATAAGTGTTCTCACTGGGAAATATGCGCATGCAACAGGCGCCGAAGATCTCCACATGCCTTTGCCGGAAGATGAAAAAATTCTTCCGTCATATTTAAAGGAGAGAGGATATTACACAGGCTACCTTAGAAAAGGGCACCTGGGAGAGAACGGGCATAAACAATTCGACTGGCGCTCGAACGATTTAAATGACTTAAATAAATTTTTAGATACACTTAACGGTGCGCCGTTTTTTATGTGGGTTGGCTTTACTGATCCTCATCGGCCTTATCACGAGGATATTATTGAAAACCCCCAATCCGCGGCTGAAGTATTTGTACCTCCTTACCTAAGTGACGACCCGAACACCCGAGATGATCTGGCTATGTATTATAATTACATACGCAGGATGGATCAACAAATTGGAAGTTACGTTTCCCTTCTCGAAAATAGAAAACTACGGGAAAATACTTTCATCATATTCTTCAGCGATAACGGCGCACCCTTTCCACGCGAAAAAGGAACCTTATATGATGCGGGTATTGAAACACCCTATATTATAAGTCATACGAAAACTATTGAGCAAGGATCGGTTGACAACAGGTTGATGAGTGTAATTGATCTTGCCCCGACAGTGTTAGATGTTGCCGGTATTGATATTCCGACGGGTATGCAAGGAAGCAGCATTAAAAATATGTTATACGATTTCAATTTACCCGGACGAGATTATGTATTCAGTGAACGCAACTGGCACAATTGCGACGAGCATATACGCGCAGTCAGAGATAATAGGTTTAAGCTTATATCCAAT
>JANQLA010000521.1 GCA_028280855.1 Melioribacteraceae bacterium | reverse complement strand
ATGATTCGAACAATTCTTATTTTAATTGATATCTATCAGATTTATATATCGATTGCTTCTTGCCTGCTTTATAGCATGCAGTGCATCCCACCACTCCTTCTCCAAAGTCTTATCAATAAATGAAGATATTACGCTGAAATTCGAAAAAATTTCAGTTGAAACCGGGCTTTCACAAGGAACCGTAAACGCAATATTGCAAGACAGAAAAGGTTTTCTATGGTTTGGTACCGAAGACGGGTTGAACAAGTTCGACGGTTATTCATTCGTTGTATATAAGAATGAGCCAGGTGACTCCAACTCAATCAGTTTTAACAATATCTCTTCATTGTTCGAAGACAGCCTCGGTACAATCTGGGTCGGAACCAACGGTGGTGGCTTAAACAAGTATGATAGAAGAGCAAACACCTTTGAACAGTATTTTATTGATGATAATGATCCTTACTGCTACGGGTGTAACTACGTAAACGAAATCTACGAAGACAACAGCGGCACAATATGGGTCGGCAGTGTTTCCGCCGGGCTTCATAAATATGATCCCGTAAAGGACGGATTCATAAAATATAGAGCAGACAGTGTCTCGAACAACCTTCCTACAAATAACATTACTGCTATTTATGAAGATTCGTACGGTACTTTTTGGATTGGAACAGTACTTGGTCTTTACACCCTCGACAGGCAATCCGGAATTTTTACCGAAGTGCTCAGGAACGAGGAATTACCTAATGTTGTACCGTTCAACCAGGTTAATACAATTTATGAAGACCAGTACGGAATATTGTGGACATCCTTCGGCGCTGCAGGATTAAACAGGTACGACAGGAAACGAAATAAATTTATCAGTTATCTTATTGACAAAGACGATCCTAACAGCTTTACTTATAATGATGTTGTTTCTATTACAGAAGACAGTTACGGTAATTTATGGGTTGGTACCGACGGCGGGGGTTTATATATATTTGATCGCGACAGAGAAGTTTTTGTAGGATACCAGAATTCACCGGCAAAAGTCAATTCTTTATCAAGCAACTATGTGCGACATGTTTACGAGGACAGAAACGGTATTATATGGATCGGCACATGGGGCGGAGGTGTTAACAAAGCCGTTCGCGAAAAACAACATTTCGATACGTTCCAAAGGAACCCGGACGACCGCAATACTCTTAGTCACAACAGGGTACTAAGTATGATAGCATCGGAAGACGGAACGATTTGGATCGGTACCGACGGCGGTGGCTTAAATAAGTTCGACGTGCAAGATGAATTATTTAAACACTACAAATACTCGATGAACAGCTCCGCCGGGATAAGTAACAATTATATTGCTGCGCTGTACGAAGATGAACAGAACCGGATATGGATAGGAACGCTTGGCGCCGGTTTGAATAGACTTAATAAATTGACGGGACAAATAACCCGTTACCCATACGGTGAAAGCAACATTGATGTGCTCAGCAGTCCGATCGTAACAACTATTGCAATGGATGATAGCGACAATCTTTGGATAGGAACCTTTGGAGGCGGAATTAATATAATTCCCCAAAGCCAGTTGAACGCTCCTAAACCGATTTACCAAAAAATTTATGCCGACACTACAAATCCAGCTGCGCTCACTTCCAATTTTATCCGGCGAATATACAAGGATAGTGAGGGAAAAATGTGGATCGCTACTGAAAACGGAGGACTTTTAAACTACGATATTAATACAAAAGAATTTATACCGTATGTAACTATTCCGGGTGATTCAACAACTATAAGCTCCAATAATGTTACCGCCATTTATGAACCGGAAAACGACAGGGATATTCTTTGGATAGGTACATTGGATAGCGGGTTGTGCAAGTTAACAAAAGGCTACAAGGACGAACCGGGGCAGTTTGACACATACAACATTACGCACGGTTTGCCAAGCAATTCAATTTTGTCCATTGTTGAAGATGACGATGAAAATTTGTGGATCGGGACCGATAAAGGATTATCGAAATTTAATTTAGCCGATGAAACATTTTACAATTTTGATGTGCGCGACGGTCTCCAGAACAACGAGTTTTCGATTAACGCAGCGTGTAAAGGCGCTGACGGTGATATCTACTTCGGAGGAGTTAACGGATTCAATGTTTTTTATCCGACAAAGATAAAACCGATTGAAGAATTGCCGGCAGTGGTGCTTACGGATTTAAAGCTCTTTAACGTGTCGGTTATGCCGGGTATTGATTCCCCCATTGAATATAACATAAGTGAAGCGGATAAAATTATTCTTGATTACGATGAAAATGTTTTCTCAATTGAATTTTCTTCCCTCGACTTAAACGATCCGAGACGTAATCAATACGCCTATATGCTCGAAGGGTTTAACGAAAACTGGATAAGAACGACCTGGGATAACAGGATAGCGACCTACACAACGCTTCCGGCGGGTGAATACATATTTAGAGTTATTGCCTCAAACAGCGACGGACTTTGGAATAATGTAGGTACATCAATTATTGTTGAAGTTAATCCGCCGTTTTGGGAGACTTGGTGGTTCCTTGGCTTTATCCTTTTGTTTATCGGGTCGATTGCGTTTGTTTCTTTCAAGCGGCGCTTCCACAATGTTCGCATGAAAATCGAATTGCAAGCAGCGCATGACGCACAGATGTCCATAATGCCGCAGGAAGACCCGGTGCTTAAAGACTACCAGGTTTCCGGGGTATGCTTACCCGCCAGCGAAGTAGGCGGTGATTTCTTCGATTATATTTGGCTGAATAAAGAGAAAACCAAATTGGGCGTTGTAGTAGGCGATGTCTCCGGAAAAGCAATGAAATCGGCCATGACCGCTGTGCTTACAAGCGGAATGATAACCTCGCTGGTTCAGGACACCAGTTATATCGACGAAATTATGACAAAGATAAACTACCCAATATATCAAAAGACCGACAGGAAGATGTTCATTGCCCTTTGCCTGGCTTCAATAGATTTTGAAAACAACTGTTTCAACTTTACAAATGCAGGACTTATGCAGCCGCTAATAATATCAAACGGTGTTGTAAAAAGTCTTGAAACCCACGGGCCAAAATTTCCTTTAGGTGCTTTCGCAAATACCGAGTACGAAAAGAAATCCGTTAAACTGGCGGAAGGCGAAGTAATTGTACTGTATTCGGACGGATTGACGGATGCTCAGAATTCATCTAAGGAGTTTTACGGCAATACTCGAATAATACGTTTCCTGGAAAATCTTGATGTAACGGAACTTAGCGCTCAACGGATTAAACAAAATATTGTCGAAGATATTCATGCCTTCGCAGGTAATGCATCTCAGCATGATGATATGACCATTGTGGTCATTAAAGTAACTTAAACTGCTGTTGGAGCGCTTGAAGGTAATGAAATAATTAAATGTGATTTTTGTATATTTCTCTCATGAATATTCAAGCAACAAAAATCGAACTGGCCAAACTAATTCTGAGTATTGACAATCCAGGCTTAATAAAGCGGATTGACGATTTTCTCCGGCTTGAGGTAAAAGACTTCTGGAATGAACTTTCCCAGGCTGAGAAAGAGGAAATAAAATTGGGTATTGAACAACTTAACAGAGGAGAACGAATTAGTCTGGATGACTTTCTTAAAAAAGTTTCATGAATAGATTTGACATTTATCTATCCCCGTTAGCATCAAAAAAACTCACCGAAATAATCGCGTATCTAAAAGAAAATTGGTCTGATGAAACTGCAAATAAATTTATAAAGAAGTTTAGAGAAAAAATTATTCAGATTACAGAGTATCCCAATAGCTGTCCCCAATCACATGAATTAGAGGGATTATTTAAACTGGTAATTGAAAAACACACTTCTCTATACTACAGAATTAATAACCGGGATATAGAAATAATTACCGTTATTGATAACAGACAAAATCCAAAAACAATAATCGACGAAATTAAAAATCAAAACAAACAGTAAATCTTATAGTAATCACTTTAATAACACAGTCATGAAAACAGTAAACCGAACCACCTCAATCTTACTCGCGCTTTTAGTTACCCTATTGTGGTCTTCATCATTCGTAATTATTAAAATTGGCTTGGATGAAATTCCACCGCTGCTATTCGCCGGTTTCAGGTATATCATCGCTGCATATTGTTTTCTTCCACTGATGCTTACCAATGATAGAAGACAGCAAGTAAAAAGTTTAACAGCAACTGAGTGGAAGTACATAGTTGTTTACGGTATTGTTTTTATTACCTTAACGCAGGGTATAATGTTTCTCGCGTTATCCTTGCTTCCATCGGTTACCGTAAGCTTAATACTCAACTTTACACCTGTTGTTGTGGCTTTCATGGGAATATTCCTAATTAAGGAGTATCCGACCAGGCAGCAGTGGCTTGGAACGGCTTTATTTATTATTGGGATTCTTGTTTATTTCTTACCATCTCAAATGATTGAAGGAAAACTTATAGGTGTACTCGTAATGATTGCGGGCGTATTTGCGAATGCCGGCGCTACAGTGTTAGGTCGTCAAATAAACCGCAGCGGAAATATTTCACCTGTTGTCGTCACGGCATTGAGCATGATTGTCGGTTCAATAATCTTATTAACCATTGGTTTGGTGTTGCACGGCATTCCGTCAATTAGTTTAACAAATATTCTGCTTTTACTATGGATGGCAATCATCAATACGGCCTTTGCTTTTACGCTATGGAATAAAACAATGCAATCATTATCGGCAATGGAAATAAGTATTATTAACGGAACAATGCTCATTCAAATCGCAATTCTGGCATGGGTATTTCTTGGAGAAGCAATTACTTTGGTGGAAGGTTTAGGAATGCTGGTCGCTGCTGCAGGGGCTTTACTTGTTCAGTTAAAACGAAAATAGGGTCCTAATTTTCCTTTTAATATTACAATGACGCTAAACGCCTCGTTTTTACTTATCAAAACCATATTGCCTGAATGTTATGTTTAATCTTGCATTTTTGTATTTCGCATTTACCGGCAAACTGTGTTCGTATCGTTCCTGGCAATGTTTACCCATTATTAGCAAACTACCGTTATTCAATACTATACTGTACTCTTGTTCGGTCTTTTTCTCTCTAAGGCTGAATTCTCTTTCTTCTCCCAAACTTAAAGAAGGGATTACCGTTGTATCTCCAAAAGCGGAATAGTCCGAATGATAATCAACCCCCGTTTTACCATTTGGGTAATAAATGCAAACTGCTACATTAAATTTTCTGCCGGAATATTTTTCTATTTTTTCTTTTACTTCCTTTATCTTTTCCGACCAAATTTCTGTTTTACCCCATAATTCCTCGGGTAATTTATTTTCTCTGTACAACCACTCGTCTATAAACATCATTTTCCCGAAATCCGCTTCGTAATAAGTTCCGTCTTGTGATTGCATTGTTAATCCGGTTATTTTGTAATCATTCACTACGTGGTTGTAAAGATCTCTCGACTCCGCAGTGGTTAAAAGGTCTTTCACATATTCGGCTTCACAATTTAGTGGTAGCTTCATTTATACATTCCTCTTCTGGGTATTCTATTTCTTAACTAATTACCGCAGTACGCATCCAGCTTTTTCTGCCTTCATCGGGTAAGGGATTACCTGCCGTAAAAATTACAACGTCGCCTTTCGAAACCAGTCCCTTTGAAATTATTATCTCTTTTGCATTTTCAATAATTGTTTCTTCATCATCTATATCTTTCAAAAAGAAAGGCATAAGCCCCCAATGTAGATTGAGTGTGTTCATCACTTCAAAAGAATCTGAAAATGAAATTATTTGCGCGCGTGGCCTAAACTTGCAAATTGACTTAGCTTTTTTACCGAAATGCGTGAACACAACAATCGCTTTTGCATTCATTTGCTCAGATATATCCACGATGGCTTTACCAACTGCATCGAAAAGATTATCTATACGATCCGTCGGCTTTTGATAAATAATTTTCGAATTAAATTCCAATTGAGATTCCGTGCTCGCTAGAATATCATTCATTGTTTTTACTGTAGCAACAGGATGAGCTCCTATTGAAGTCTCCCCGCTCAACATAACAACGTCTGTTCCGTCCCACACAGCGTTGGCAACATCCGAAGCTTCAGCCCTAGTTGGAACAGCATTATTGATCATTGATTCAAGCATTTGGGTGGCGGTTATAACGAGTTTGCCTACCTCGTTGCACCTGCGAATAATGCGTTTCTGAATGAAAGGCACGGCTTGTGGAGATAACTCAACTCCCAGATCACCGCGTGCAACCATTATACCGTCTGCAGCTTTTAGTATCGCTTCAAAATTATCGATAGCCTCCGGCTTTTCAATCTTGGCTATTATCGGTTTATCATCATATCCGTGTTCGTCAAGCCAGTTCCTTAAGTCGATTATATCCTGGGGATGACGAACGAACGACAGTGCAATGTAATCGACCCTAAACTTAAGAGCAAACTCTAGATTCTCCTTATCTTTGTCTGTTAATGCCGGTGTGCTGAGTTTCATCCCCGGCAAGTTCATTCCTTTTTTCGACCTTAGTATTCCGCCTTCAACCACATTACATATAACGGATGTTTCAGATTTATCGATCACTTTTAGATTTATTAACCCGTCGTCAATTAGAATTGTATTACCAATCTCAGCATCCCGGGGAAGTAATTTGTAAGATGTAGATATTTTACTTTTCGTTCCCAGCACATTATCGGTAGTTATTTCAACCTTGTCGCCGTTGGCAATATGCACTTCACCATTGTCAATATTTCCGATTCTAATCTTTGGACCCTGCAGGTCTTGCAAAATTGCTATAGGCAGTTCTTTAATCTTGCAGACTTCGTCTACAAGTTTGAATATTCTTTCAAAATCATCAAATGTGCCGTGAGAAAAATTTAGCCGGACTGCATCAACCCCCGCGTCAATAAGTTTTGACAAGCACCCTTTGCTTGCTGTTGCCGGACCAAGAGTGGCCAATATTTTGGTTTTAGTTTCGTCAGATTTTATTTCGTTCATTCTTCAATTTACTTTTATTGTATAGCTAAATTTTAGATCGCTTAATCATATTTCAGAGAGGCGACCAAAATTTACTTATAATTTCATTCCTGAACCAATTCTTTGAAAGCAGTATTATATTTTACGCCAATTAGCATATAAACGGTAAACTGAAGGTGCATGAGCTGAAATCAAATATGTTTTTGTTTAGCAGCCTTCAAAAAAAATTGTGGGTTAATCTTGTTTTCCTTTTGGAAATGGGCTCCAATTTAAATTTGTTGGTAAGGCTAATGTGGGCTCCTTAAAGGTAGAAAATCACTTTGGAAAATGTTTATAAATGTCTTTTCTGTGTAAGCATCGAATAAATTCAACAGTCGATCCGGATAGAATCACTCCGAGTCGGTATTCACCAATTTTTATTCTAAAATCACTTTTATTTCCTTTAAGTTTCTGGAGATTTTTTATTTGATGCAAATTGTTGGAAAGCTGTACTTGTCTTACTGTTTTAACTATTTGACGAAGAAGGTATTTGTCTTTTATTTTCTTAATATCTTTTTCGAACGATTTATCAATCTTTACTTCCATCACGAAGCTCATTCAAGAATTCTTCGGTATCAACATATTTGCCTGTTCTACCTTCGGAGATTGCAATTGATAAACAATAATCTTCTAATTCTTCTTTAGTTAATTTTCTGGCAGATATTCCTAGTTTTTTGGCTAGCTGAATTACCAAACGTAAGTCTTTATTTGAATCGCTATGTAGAATTGCTCCTTGCATATATATTTTCTTCCTTCAAAAATAATCAAAAATACCGGCTTTAGTAAAAATAACAGATTATCCCTATAAACTTCTTAAGTATTTTATAAATCTGTTGAAAGATATTCATTTTTTTAAAATTAATCCTTTCCGGATTCCTGCTATTTGATTGTGTTCTATCTGTTTGTTGCTTTAATATACCGGATTACTCTACTGCATTTGTGTCGCCCTAAACTAAGGTTATTCTTATCATTCTCTTTCTAATTGCTTCTTACAGTGAAAAATAAAATTACAGTAACTGCAATAGCGCCCAAAGCAATTGCCGGTTCAAGTAATGATGCGAAGAAAGGTTCGTCAGGTTTTTTACCTCGCGTAAATGGAAGGGTCATTAATTCCAAATCGTCAATTGAATCGTACTCAACTGTATCGGTTGAAGTAAATTCAAACTCATCGCTTTTTATGGATGTACTTATATTCTCAAGAATGTAAGACCCCTTTAACGATATTTTTCTTGTTACCTTATAACTTCCGAATAAACCTGTCTTTTCAGCATCTCTATAGCTCGTATTAATTTGTTCAATCGTATACGAAATGTTATAAAGGGCTTTATCTTTTTTTTCGGTAACACTAACTAGTTTGCTCAGCGCTGATTTTGCACGACTGTTCATAAAACTATACTCCGGTGCAGAGTCATATTTCATGTAATACGCAATATCTTCGAATGGAAGTCCGGTAATGATTGATTGCATCGATTTATCAATTAGAGAATTTATTACATCAAGGTTCGTTTTCACTGCTGTCTGTGCAGCCAGGTTGCAATAAATTATTGATATGAGTAATAAAGAAACTTTTGTTTTCACATTAAGAGTATAGTTGTTAATGAGTCTGTAAAATTACTAATTGAATAATATACAATGCAATCAAGATAAGGTGAATTGAAGTAAATGAGCTCTAATTACGAATTTTTGATTTTTGATAAACGACTAAGCAGTTACGGGAATAAATTAACTCATAAGTCGACCGTATTCACAACAAGTTTTTGAAACAAGAGCAAAACAGAAACAAGCTGCTGGGAAAGATCAATCGCTAATGTAACTTGAGCTCCCTTTCAACGTACTCAATGTTTTGCAAGTGTTTTTCCAATAGATTCATTTTAATTTGTTCATCGCCAATTATTTCGATATATCTTTTCCCAATTCGATTAACGGTTCCAAAAATAAAGTCGCGCCCTTTAAACTTAGGGTTGGGAAAAATATATTTAAGCCTGTCGCCCCGTTTAAAATCTTTTATGTAAGATATTCTCATTTCAACACCCGGTTGTTAACACGCTATAGAATAATTATCGTGTGTTTTTACTCGAAGTTTAGTTTAAAAACCGCGGCATCCTGCGGGCGTGGATGTCTAGGCGTTTTAGTACTATCGGCAGGTTACCCTTAAGCAGCCCCTGAATATTGTAAACGTTCAACGGACTCTATGTTTTCAAGATGCACAGTACAAAGGGTAAGTTTCAATTGTTCGGGGTTTTCCAACTCTATATACTTCTTGCCTTTTCGTTGAACTGTTCCAACAAAAACATCTCTTTCCCCTGTTGGCGTTGGGAAGCGGTAAAATACACGGTCGCCTATTTGAAACGACTTAATTGATAATTTCATATTTTCTATTAGCTGAGAACGGATGAGTAAAGGTAATAATCTAAAATTAAGCGAATGTTAATGGAATATTAATAATGTGCAAATAAAGAGTAAGAGCAGCAGTTGGTAGTAATTGCAGCCCCTTAGCTGAATCACTTAAAGAATAAAAAAAGACGCCGTTAGAAAACGTATTTATCAATAACCTAACAGCGTCCTTCCCAGCCAATTTATCTTCTTTTTTTTGATTTCGAAATTACAATACCTATTAAAAGGAATATAAATACTACCGCCGCAAATATGCCGAGACTACTATATATAATGGAATTTAATGCCAAATAGAAAATTATTTTTTTATGTAAATAAGCGTCTTTGCTTATTAATTCCAAGTTAAGTTTTGGTTATGTGATTTATATCAGAATTTTAGCAATATTTAGGGTGCAAATTTTTACCTTTTATGAAACTAACCTCCATACATAGAGTGGTGTTTTTCTCAATAATCCTGGCAGTTCCTGTAACAAAAGCTCAAAGCGCATACGATTCGCTAAACACTTTCCGGGAAATCCGGTTCTACTCTTTACCGGAGGAAGTGGAAGAACTTGAATCCGCAAAGTATATGCAGGAGTTTACCGGCTTTGGCATTTATGCAATATCCTACAAAGGCAAATTTGCAGGGCTTGATGTTCGAATAGACTATACTTTCCGCGAAGACAAATTTAAAGAGGGTTCTTATAATATAGCCGAAAGCGATAATATAAGAGAAGACTTTTATAGCTTTCAATCCGAGCTTGAGAACATTTATGGCAAACCCCATTTTTATTCAAATCGCTTAATCTCCGATAAAGATATTTGGATAAAAGAAAGCGACTACGGCTCTTTCAAAGGACCGGAGCTTTATTGGCAATTTAAAAACGGTTTTATTGTTTTACTGGCCTCAAAATTTAAAGAAGAAGAATCGTTAACGATACTTTTTGCTGTGGATAAAGATATCGGAAGTTACGGAGCCGAAAAAGTCCCGCTTCCAAAATAAAGTTTTATTCATGATTTAAACAGACAATAGCAACGAGATCAATCAAATTTGTAAAGGTTATCGGGGCATTTTGTAATAGTCTTTACTGCTTCTGTTTATCACTATACCCTTCAATAAATTTTGCAACAATTTCTTTATTCCAATCGGGAAAGTCAGTTTGCAATTCTTTTAGTATTCTAATCGCCTCGCTGTAATCACCGGCATCAACATATTCGAATGCTTCACCGAAAGCAAAACCCGGAGCTGCCTTCAGGCTTGAGATTTCCGTTTCAAGGAAACGAACTTCATTACGCAGCTCAATGACTTTTTGGCTGTTAAAATTACAGGATGTTAGGAATAACGGCATCAAAAGTATTATAACAAAAAAGATAGAACGTTTATCCATCTAAACCTCTTATTCAATATGTTTCGATGAATAATTTACAAATACTTATTAACTAATTCGTAATAAGAAATTTCAGAAGTAAAAACGAAATATCTAAAAATCACTGCCGTTAAACATTCCTTCACCGCCTCTAAATCTTTCCCTCTTCGGCTTCATGTTAAAATTGTATCTAACATTAAATGAAACCATCGGCGATTCCCGTTCAATTAAAGAGTAACTATAGTAACTTTGCGTATCGTAAATAGATTCCCAATTGGCGGTTCCGAAAAGATTCCGGAATTGTAAAGTTACTGCAAGAGCCTTTTCAAAGAAATCTTTTTTTAGCGCAAGGTTTGTCATAAAAAATCCTTTACGTTCTCCCTGCGCCGATACACTTGGGCTGTTATACATCAGGTTGGCTTGCAGTTGAACAATATCTTCGAATGTAATCGTATTGTTAAACCTCGAATTCCAATTGAAGCTCTCACGCGAAAAATCTTCTTCGTAAAGTTTGCCTTCAATTTTGTAGTGATACAAATTGCCCATCAAGTTTGCGTTCCATCCGTTGGCAATATCGAAGTTAAACATTAGCTCGCTTCCGAAAGAATAGTCGGAACCGACATTTTCAGAAGTCTGTAACGTAACGTTATTATCGAAAGCGGTTCTTACTCTCTCAATTTTATTATCCTTTGCTTTGTAATATGCTTCCAGTGAAACAACGCTTTTACCGACCATGGTTTGGTAACCAAATTCGTAGGAATCAATGTACTCGGGTTTAAGGGCCGGGTTTCCTCTTCGAACATTATAGGCATCAAGAAATGTGTCGAAAGGCTCTAGGTTCCAGCCGCGGGGACGGTTTATTCTGCGCGTATAACTTGCCATTACTTGCTTGCCGCCACCTATTTTATAGGATAAATGAGCGGTTGGAAAATAGTCCCACCGGTTCAGTGTAAATTCTTCGGCTGATGAAATCAATTCAATTTTCCTGTCTGTGTATTCGGTTCGGAGTCCGGCCTGGTAACCTAAGCTCGCAATTTTACCGGAATATGTTGCGTAGACTGCATGAATATTCTTTTCATAATTTACAGAGTTACTAAACTGAGGTTGAAAAACGAAGTCGTTGAACGCAATATCGTACTCATACAACCCGGTTAAATCATCTGAATCTTGCAAGCTGCTCTGTATTCCCGTTTCAAACTTATCCTGTTGATTTATAGGTAGAGTGTAATCAATTTTTGCGCGGATGCTTTTTGAAGGACCTGACTCAGTCGTTTCCTGCGCACTAACTATCCCGGCAGCATTTACATTATCGATTAACCTGTTTATAGTCGATTCGTTCCCGTCTCTGCTGCTGTACTGAAAATCGGCAACCAGTTTATGTCCTTTACCAGGAAACTTTTGATCAAAAGTCGTGTTAATTGAATAGCGCTCGCCGCTCCTCTCACGCGACATTCGGCTTAAATAACTTGTAGATAACGGATTTTCATCTGACCGGTTTAGAAAATTAGTTGTTGAAGTTTGCTCGAACCCGCCATCGTTGTATCGTCCGCCGAATATAAGCGTACTGTTCTTGTCCAGATAAAAAGTAGCGCCGCCGTTAAATCCGAAGTTCTTT
>JANQLA010000489.1 GCA_028280855.1 Melioribacteraceae bacterium | reverse complement strand
TCCATTGCATCGGTTCTGATCGTGTTAGCACTGTATTTCATGAATTGATTAAAAAAGCAAACGCAGAATCGGTTAACTACTACCTGGACTATTCATTGAGTGATACCCGGTTATTCTATCAAAGTGATCACTATTCCTTTGCGAAAGAAAATATTCCTGTGGTTTTCTTTTTTGATAATATGCGTTCGGATCTTCACAGAACAACTGATGATGTTGACAAGATAAATTTCAACAAAATATGTAAAACAGCGTATTTGGTTTCAAAGATTTCGCTCACAGTTGCAAATCTTGACAAAAGGTTGTCATTAAATATTCCAGAAGGAAATTAGTTTTTATCTTCACATTGTTTATTGATTTTGCTTCACGTGTGTTTAGAGCGAAGTTCAAATTTATATTTGATATAAAGATTTCTAATCAAAAATTTGTATTTGGTTGAATCTATTTAATTATGGATTACACTGTAAAATATTTTTCTAATATTCAGTGTATTCTTCAACTTTGCTTGCTGATGAAATTCTGAAAGTAGCGATTAAACCATGTAGTCTGTTTGTAAGTATATTTAGGTTTTCTGCTGTTTCGGCAATTTCATGAATTCCCTGAGCATTTTCATTTGTTACTGCATTGATATTGTTGATATTTGTACTAATTTGCTCAGCAGTAAGAGATTGTTCTTTAAATACACTTGTAACATTATCAATCTGATCAATAACGTTCTCACTGTTTGATAAAATGCCTTTTAGAGCGTCTTCGAGCTCATCATTAAATTGTTCGCCTTTAACAACCGCAGCCTTTGCGGTATTCATTGATTGATCGGCTTTTTTTGCTTCCACTTGAATTGTTTTAATTGTATCACCGATTTCTTTTGTCGCTTTGGTTGTTCTTTCTGCAAGTTTGCGAACCTCATCTGCAACTACAGCAAATCCCCGTCCTTGCTCACCAGCACGTGCCGCCTCTATCGCTGCGTTTAATGCCAAAAGATTAGTTTGATCTGCAATGTCATCAATTACTTGAGTTATTTTCCCAATTTGGTCTGTTTGTTGGGCTAAAGATGCAATGAGTTCACCCGTCTGATTAGCTGAATTAACAATCTCAGTTATACCTTCTTTTGCCTTGGTTACTTTTTCGAACCCTGATCTGGCCATATCTCCTGCATATTTTGCCGAATCCGATACTTCAGTTGAGCGGGCTAATTCCAAGGCATTTTTATGCATCTCTTCTACTGCCGCAGCAACTTCATTTGTTTGAGACGATTGTTCTTGTGCCCCCGCAGCCATTTGTTCGGAGCTGGAAGATATTTGATGCGAAGAATTTCTGGTACTATCTACTGCTGAGGTTACTTCCGTTAATATTTTAGTAAATGAATTAATAAGCGAATTAATGCTTCCTTTTATTTTAGCGTGATCACCTTTATAATCAGTATCCATTTTGGTTGTTAAATCTCCTTGCGCCATATCTTCAAGTTTTACTACTCCTTCATTTATTGGTTCTGTTAGCTGGTCGAAAGCACCGTTAAAGCCCTCAATAATTTTTTTGAATACTCCTTTGTGAGCATTAGAATTTACTCTTTTGGATAATTCTCCTTCGTAGGCAGCAACTGAAAGAATTTTAATATCATTCGAAAGTCTTTCAAGACTATCTTTTATGCTGGTAATTGCAATTCCCAATTTGTCTTCATCAGACATTATTTCAATCTGTACATCGAAATTGCCGTTCGACATGTCTGAAACTACTTTTGCTCTACATGAAAGCTTTTCATTTAACCTTTTTACCGAACTAACTAATTGCCCTATCTCGTCCTCTCTTTTTGTATCAATTTTTGCATCAACATCTCCTTTTGCAAGTTGTTTCAGAACATTTATCGAGGAGAATAAATCAATTAGTAGTCTCTTCTTAATTAAAATTAATAGTACAATAGTAACCGATGCAATACTTGTAATAATGAATATAACACTTAGTAATCTATTAAAATTTGCATCTGAGATTGTTTTGGCAAGTGAGTATCTGATGCTCATTACAGCAAGGGCATCACCGATATTCCCTTCATGACAGTCAATGCAAGATTCATCAGCCGTTATAGGAACGACAGAGCGAAAAACACTCATATCTTTGTAATCTTCATCATAAAATTGACTTTCCAAATTTGAAGCTACAGACTTCTGAATTTCGTCCATGCTTTCACTTCTTTCTTTATCAATAAGATAAGTTGGAATAATCTTCAACTCAACAATATTGTCAATAGACTCTGCTTTATCAATGAAAGGACTTACATCGGAAGTGCCCTCTGCCATTGCAAATGAAATTGACTTCAATGTCATATCGGAAAACTCTCTTAGGCTTGTTTCCTTTTCAGACATTTGAATTGATTCTGTAATTAAGCTTAAAGAGCCAAAAAGAACTCCTAATATGACTATTAAGCATATTGAAACAAGTGCAGCGATTTGTATGGTGATTGAGTTTTTAAATTTATTTTTCATGATAGATTCTGCCTTTGTAGTCGATTGTCAATATTTAATACGATTAATAGTCGAAATTCATATGTAATACTTTAGAGATTGATCTTATTAACTAAACGGTATTTGAGCCAAGCAATAGGAAAAATATTTTATTCTTGAGCTATTCATAAAATTAATTGGATATTATGTAGGATTATTAAGAGTGGATAATTAAATTTGATTTATCAGAAAAGAAAGCCGCTTGAAATGAATATATTACTATTATATCCCGAAATGCCGGGCACTATTGGCAAATTTGAGCACATGGTCGATTTAACCGGGAGGAAGTCCGCGTTCCCTCCAATCGGATTGCTTACAGTTGCTGCCATGCTTCCGGAAGAATGGAACAAAAAAGTAATAGATTTAAATACTGATCCGTTGTATGAAACGGATTTGCATTGGGCTGATTATGCTTTTATTAGCGCAATGAATGTTCAGGCAAAGACCTCCAAAGATGTTATTGAGCTGTGCAACAAAGTTGGTGTGCCTGTTGTTGCCGGCGGTCCTTTATTCACACATGAGTACGAAAAATTTCCTGGAGTTGATCACTTTGTATTAAATGAAGCCGAACTTACACTTCCTCAATTTCTTGATGATTTTGAAAAAGGAAATGCAAAACATGTCTACGGGTCTGATCAATTCGCCGACACGCATACCACCCCTGCGCCAATGTGGGAGTTGGTTGATGTAAACAAATATCTTTATGCCGTTATTCAATATTCCCGCGGGTGTCCGTATCTTTGCGATTTCTGTGATGTAACCGCATTATTTGGCAGGGTACCGAGAACTAAAACACCTGAACAAATTATTGCTGAACTTGATACTCTAATGGCATCTGGCAAAAACGAGATGATTTTCTTTGCTGACGATAATCTTATCGGTAATAAAAACTTATTAAAGAAAGAACTTCTGCCGGCTTTAGTCGAATGGCGTGGAAGAAATAAATACGCTCCTGCATTCGCGACCCAGTTAACAATTAATCTTGTTGATGACGAAGAGCTGATGCAGTTAATGTTGGAAGCCGGGTTCCGTCACGTGCTTATCGGTATTGAATCTATTGATGAAGAGTCCCTAATTCAAATGAAAAAGAAACAGAACTCGCGACGCAACATCTTAGAGAATATGAAAAAACTTCATGCAAAAGGATTCATTGTAATCGGTACTTTTATAGTTGGACTTGATACAGATAATGAGAACGTCTTTCAGAACGTCGTTAATTTCATACAGGAAAGCGGAATAGTGCTGGTTGTTGTTAATGTTCTAAAGGCGCCTCCCGGTACAGAACTTTATGACCGGATGGTTCGCGAAAAACGTTTGTTGGAGGATTTTGAGTTCGATGAAGACAGGACCAACATAATCCCGATTATGGAGCCGAATGTGCTTCATAACGGATATAAACATGTACTTGAAGGCGTATACTCTCCTAAAAGCGTTTACGAAAGGGTAGTTAAATTTTACGAAACCAAAGAACCTTACAACGTAAAGTACCCGCTCAACCGCAAAGTTAATTTGAAAGATTTCTATAACTTTATACGGATAATTACGAGACTGGGCATTATAGATTCCGACAGAAAATATTTTTGGAAGATGATAGTTTTTACGTTCAAGTTTAATATTAATTATACTGATTTGACCGTTCTTTACGCTTTGCTGATGTACCAGTATAAAATATTGCTGCAGGAGTTCCATCGGAAGGAACAAAAAGGAATTTATATTTACTCGGATAAACTAAAAGACAGAGTAGCAGAAAGTGCGTAAAGCTTTTCACTACTTATATTGAATGACGTCTTTTTATTTGTACACAGGTGTTTAAAAAGATAATCAGCCAATAACTCTATAGTTGCAGTTAATTTTGTAGTTCACTAAATATTTATTGGCTTAGATTTTGTGCAGCCATTGGCCTATCAACCAGGGGGTCTGCATGAAAGTCATAATAATTTTTAAGTTAATTCTCTCCGTGATAATTTTATTTTCTTTTAGCTGTTCACCTTCTCAAATATTCATAATTTCCACAAGCGATAGCAACTTTGATTTTTACCAGGGTAAGCAACTTGTTGCAAAGGATAACGGTAAAATCAAAGTCCAACTTAACTTTGAAGGGCAGGAAAATGGCTACTTTACTTTTTATTCTTATTTTAAAAATTTAGGTGAAGATAAAATTCTTATCAACCCTACTGATTTGCAAATGGTCACTAACACATCGCGAAAGCTTAATGCACTTAACCCGGAATCGGAGATTCATAAGTTAATTGAAGAGAAGAAAAAGCTCGATGAATCTCATTCAATGGGTTCATGCTTGAACTGTCTCTCCGGATCCTTCTCAGTAGCCGCAAGCGTTGTCGAAGGGGATCACGAAGCAGCATCCGAGACTATTGACGATATGACGGAACAAATGAAAAGCGATAATGAGAACTATGAGTACAAGTCCGAATTGTTAATGGAAGCGAAACTATTTTGGCAAAATGAAATGCTGCGAATAACACATCTTTACCCCGGTGATGAGATTGGAGGTTTAATTCAGTTCCCGATTGATTTTGATGCAACGTCTTTCAGGGTTGTGATAGCAGCAGGAGATGAAGAAATGTATTTCGATTTTAGTCAGATACCAATTTAGCTGCAGAATTCTCTAGGTACTTTTTTTCGATAAGGTTTTCGCAAAACCCAATGGCTGTTTGGATAGCGCTTACAGCGTTTTCCCTTTGCCCTATTGCACTACATAAATCGGATTGTATCGAGTAGTATAAATAATTATTTTTCATTTCCTTTAAGCTGGATAACCTATCGAGTTCTTTGAGCGCAGTATTAGCTCCGCGAACTTTCCTCAGAACAACAATTCTATTGAGGCGTACTATCGCATTATCCTTTACAGTCAGCAGCCTGTCGTAAAGTTTCAGTATTTGAGGCCAGTCAACAGTCTCGAATGAATTTGAAATAGCATACAGTCCGGCAATTGATGCTTCAAGATGGTAGGCTGTTATTTCATCCTTGGCATAAGCCTCTTTCAAATATAGTGAACCAACTTTTATTAAATCGCGATCCCACTTTGTTCTATCCTGTTTTTCAAATTTTACCAATTCTCCTTCTTCATTGGTTCGAGCATCGAAGCGGGCAAAGTTAAAATACATCAATGCAATTAGAGCGTTGAGATTAGGTGTATTGTAATTAGGATTATTAACCAGAAGGAGCGCTAATCTTATAGCTTCAAGACAAATATCTTTTTTAACTAACTGCTTGCTGTCTGTAGTTTTATATCCTTCGTTAAACATGAGGTACAGTACCTTTACCACTGAATCTAGACGTTGTAGTAATTCAGTCTTTCCCGGAAGATCAATTTCACCTATTTCATTCTTAAATTTTGTTTTAGCCCTTGTCAATGCTTTCTTTACCGTCTCTTCCCTTTTAAATAAAGCATGGCCAATTTCTTTTAGATTTAATCCACCTAAAAGTTTTAAACTAAGCATTAACTGGTCCGGTAAAGATAGCATTGGATGACAGCAGGCAAAGACCATTTTTAATTGATCATCATGCAATTCTGTTTCCGTGTAATTATCTTCAATAAACTCAACTTTTATATCAGGCAGCAGTTCAAAATCTGTTAATTTTTTTTGCTTCCTTAATTGGTCTATCAAATTGTTATTCGCAACTTTATATAACCAGCCGGATGGATTTTCCGGGACCGGGTTAAAAGACCAAAGCTGCATTGCTTTTAATAGGGTATCTTGTACGGCGTCTTCAATTAATTCTATTAGCTGAACAGAATATTTTGAGGATAGTGTGGAAACTATCTTGCCGTACTCGTGACGGAAAAGGTGATCCATCGATGAAAAAGAATTCAATTTATACGCCTATAAAATTAGCTGTTTGATTCTGCCTCTGGTTTAGCAACTAAAAAAATAACAAATATTACACCTATTGTCTTTAGGGACTGTCATAAAATAATAACTTAATATTTCATTAGAGTCGCAATTAAAAAAAGATTTTTACATTTCTGAAAACAGTATTAAATTAAATGTTTCCTGATACCAAAATAGATAAACTTATTTAAGAATATTTTTCATAGTAAATCTTTTTATTCTATAGATATTTATTTAATTTTCTTACAGAAATATTCCAATTAGAATAAATTTTTATAAAAATATCTATCTGTGACTATTAGTATATCTTACTCAAATAAATTGAATTAAAGCATATACAGGTAAGATAACTCTGGCGCCCAGGGCAAAAATTCGAGAGAAACCCGGAAAATATTTTAATTACTTACTTCCATACAATACAGGTAGAGGAATATCTTTGTATTGAGAATATAAAAATAAGAAAATGATTGAGAATTTATTGTTAAGTATTGTTTTGAATTATTGAATAGCATCAACAAGTAAGCTAATTAGAAGTAATTACTGCCATAACGCTTTGTTGTAACCAACTGTCATGATGTAAGTGACGTGGCGAAGCTGGGTTTATGGCAAATTTTTAATAAACTCAATAGTATTATCTTAAACCTAATTTTATCATTCCCGCTTAAAAGCTAGCTCTTTTTTCAACAAATAGATTTATCAAAATAAGCTAACCTGTCAACTAAGGGTTTTCGCAGCAAGTTGTTCCAAAGAAAATTTATCCAGGAGGTAATAATGATTAAAGAGGTACAGTTAGTGTTACTTACGACTCATGGTGATGATCGGGGTTTTCTCACGGAAATTTACCGGACAGATACAAGCTATCATAAGGAGTTCGGTGGTTCCATAAATCAGGTCTACATCGTTGAGGATCCTGTCAGGGGTACTATTAGAGCATTTCACAAACATGATACGCTTTGGGATTTTTTCTTTATATCTCACGGCAGTGCTAAATTTGTTTTGCGGGATGATCGTAAAGACTCGCCAACATATGAAGAGATGAATGAGTTTGTTCTGGGTGAGAAGCGAAGACATCTTTTAGTTGTACCACCTGGCGTTTATCATGGGTGGATGTCGCTTGAAGACGACACTCAACTTATCTCCGTAGCTTCACATACTTATAATCCGGAAAACCCGGATGAAGTAAGGGTTCCACCTGATTCATTTGATTATAACTGGTCAATAAAGTTTAAATAGGGAGAAAAATTATGGGTAACAGAATTTTAGTAGTTGGGGGAGCCGGTTATGTAGGAGCAGTTCTGGTCAGATTGCTTTTGAAAGAAGGATATTCCGTAAGGGTTTTTGACCGTCTTTTCTTTGGGGACATTGGTATAAAGGATATAGCAGAAGACATCGAATTGGTGGTAGGTGATCTTAGAACAATGGATGCTTCCGTATTAGATGATGTTGATGCAGTAATTAATATCTCCGGGCTCTCTAATGATCCCACTGCGGACTATAATCCGCCTGCTAATTACCAGATGAATACCTTGGCAACCGAACACCTGGCAAAGCTGTGCAAACAAAAAAATATCCGCCGGTTTGTTTTTGCTTCTTCATGTTCCACTTATCATATTGATGCAGATGAAGTTCAAAAAGATATCATATACACTGAAGAGGATAAACTTAATCCTAAGAGTTACTATTCCCAGTCAAAATTTGAAGCTGAAAAGATTCTACTCGCGATGGCAGATGATAATTTCTCGCCGGTTATTTTGCGAAAAGGCACTATTTATGGTTTTTCACCTAGGATGCGGTACGATCTTGTTGTAAATACTTTTGTTAAATGTGCTTTGACAAAAGGTGAAATAGTGCTGAATAATGGAGGTGAAATGTGGCGTCCTCTTATTGATATTCGCGACACAGCACGCGCTTATTTGGCTTGTATTAGAGCGAAGGACGAAGATATAAGCGGGCAGATATTTAACATTGCTTACAAGAATTTTAGAATTTCCGAGTTAGCTTTTCATGTTCGACAGGCGCTTATTGATGCCGGCGTTAAGGTAGAAATTCGTTTGGATTATAGTAATAAAGGTATCCGCAGTTACAGGGTTTCCACGGAAAAAGCTGAAAGAATATTGAATTTTGAAGCAGCCTATTCAGTAGAAAAATCTGTTAAAGAAATGATAACCAAAATTCCTGAGAATGGTTGTGACGATCTTGAAAATCCAAGGTATTATAATATTCATTGGATGAAACTTCTTGAGGAGGCGAGCTCCGTTATAAAAACAACGGGATCGGTTTTTGAATTACCTCAAAATCAAGACTCAGTTGAGGACAACTCTTCGGAAGCTGTTGAGAAATCCGAAAAAAGTATTGTGGAAACAGGAGTATGAAAGCTTTGTTGATCGGCTCTAATGGCCAATTGGGTAGCGATATTGCTAGAGTCTTGATTGAAAAACCAGGTGCAGAAGTAATACCCTTAACACGAATGGAGTTAGACGTAACCAGCTTTGATTCTATTAGTCGGGTAGTTAAGAATAACAATCCTGATGTTGTTATTAATACTGCAGCTTATCACCAGGTAGATGTTTGTGAGGATAAACCGGAATTAGCGTTTGCTACAAATACTTATGCCCAGAAAAATCTATGTGCTATATGTAAAGAAATAGATGCAAGATATGTTTTTTTCAGCACGGATTATGTTTTTGATGGCTATGCGAATGCCTCATATATGGAGGAGGATACTCCAAGTCCCATTAACATTTATGGAATTTCCAAACTGGCAGGAGAACAAATTATCCAATACATGCTTGAGAAATACTTTATTATCAGGGTCTCAGGGCTATATGGAGCAACTCCGCCTTCAGGCAAGAAGTATAATTTCGTTGATCTGATGATTGACAAAGCACAAAAAGGCGACAGTATAGAAGTAGTCAATGATCAAAGATTAACTCCAACCAGCACGTTAGATATTGCGAATAAGCTTTATGAAATTCTTAATAAAGCAAAATATGGTATTTATCATTTAACAAATACCGGGAATTGCACCTGGTTCGAATTTGCCCAAGAGATATTTACGATTACCGGTCTTAAGCATAACCTGGAACCTTGCAAAACCGGAACTTTCGGAGAAAAAGCTAAGAGACCCTCATTTTCAGTGCTGGAGAATAAGCACCTCAAAGATCTGGGGATAGAAGACTTGCAACACTGGAAGAATGCTTTAACTAATTATATAAAGCTAAAATATCCTCAGTTCGTTTCTGAATTTCATCACTAACAATCTCTGCACTTAAGACTAACAATTTGTGCAAACTTTTATAGCGGCTGTGTAAAACATTCATAGTATTTCATGAGAAGAAGCAATCATTTATTTGAAGATATTTTATGGGTGTGGAAATATCCTTCCATTCCTACAAAGTATTTATCGTTGCGAAAACTTACTAATTATTATTATTCGCAATTTCATTGGTTGCTTGGTCGTCAAAAAATTTCCTCTCATCCGTATACAGCCGCAATCGAGTTAACAAACATATGTAACTTGAAATGCCCGCAATGTCCAACGGGAATTGGAAATTACGGACGCAAACCTTCTATGATAGACATCAATTCATTCAAAAGAGTTTTCAAGTCG
>JANQLA010000463.1 GCA_028280855.1 Melioribacteraceae bacterium | reverse complement strand
GCTTTGAAAGTTGGCATAAGTTGCTTTGTTATTTTTATTAGTAAGTTATTTAAACCAACTTCTTAAATCAAAAAAAGCTGCCTTTTTGAGACAGCACCTACGATTTGTAAAAATAAGATATACGGCATCAATAATACCGAAGTGGCAACCTAAGAAAATGAACGGTATTTACGAGCATATCCCCGTTTCGTCTTGCTAAGGAAGAATAAAAATAGTTTACTTTTTTTAATTTGTTTTTGCTGCATCTTCACTTTCTTCTTGCCCAATGGTTTGTAAGAAAGAGAGAGAAATCTTTACCCGGGAAAGCCAACTCGAACGTTTCAACAAATTCATTTTCATTTTTAATATTGACTCTTACTCTGCCCCGCAAACCTTCCGGCGCATTTTCAACATTTTCGGAAATGAAAACAAAGCGCTTGTTATCATTAGATAAACTAGATAAACTGTCAAGGGTATATTGGTTTACAAAGCCTTCAATATGGAATTCCCTCAGAACGTATTTTTTACGGAATTTATCATAGCTGAAGAATGTCCAATCTTCATGTACTTCACCATCGGGATTTTTTTCTTGCGGTTCAAAAGCAGAAGTATTTTTGTAGAAAAGATATGTATCACCCATAATGATTTTATAAGTTCTATCACCCTTGCCAATTCCCGCTCTGCCGGTTTCATGTCCATCCCACGATCCAATAAAGTACTTAAACGGTTCCCAAATGTTTTCATCCCCCTCCTGACCAAAGACCATTAAAGGAAATGCCAAAAGAATGACTAAAATTTTTTCATGATTTTTCTCCGGTTTGTCAAATTTGTTTGTATTAGTTCAACTAAAAACCTATTTCATTGAGTGAATCGCAACCCTATTGCCTTCGGTGTCAATAAAAATTGCGAAGTAACCTGCTTCGGGCATAATTAGTGTTTTTTGCGATACTATTTTACCACCTGCGTCCTCTATTTTATTTAAAGGAATGTTTAAATCATCACCGCCATTAAAATAGATTAGGGCTCCGTCATCTTTTGGATTGCTGCGATTACCTTTTACAATTGCACCGGAAACATTTTTCATATCCGAAGGAAAGAAAGCCATTTCGTCTTCTCCGAAGCCGCCTTCGGTTAATTCAATGCCCAATACTTTGCTGTAAAAGGTTATAGCTCTTTGTAAATCTAATGCCGGAATTTCAAACCAACTAATTATATTATCCATAATTCCTCCTGAATTTAATATTTATAAAAGTTACAAAAGGAATATCCAATAAGAAGGCACTTTAAAATTGTATAAAACCGACAGGTTTAATCAGGATCGTAAAACGAAATATTGGCCTCTTTGAAATATTCTTTGGCCGCGATTCCGGCAAATTCTTTGAATTCCCTTATAAAATGAGCCTGGTCATAATAGCCGCATTCATAAGTGACCTGGGTTAAACTTTGAGATTTATGTTTTTCGAGGAAACTGCATGTATTTAAAAATCTTGTGATTCTGGAAAATTGTTTCGGCGTAATTCCAACAGATGATAAGAATTTTCTTTCTAGGGTTCTTTCGGTAATACCGGTATTACTAATTAATCTTTTAAGGGGCAAGCGCCCCTTTGTTTCTTTTATATATTTAAGAACCTTATCCGCAACGAAATTATTCTTATAATTTTTTATAAGTTTCTTTAGAAGAAAGCTTTCAACAATTTTAACTCTTTCTGAGTTGTTTGGAGCCAAGCATATTTTTTCCTCTATTTCAAAAGCTTCTTTTTCCCAAATATGTCCCAAGTGTGTTGCTTTATCGCCAAAGGCGCTTACAGGTATATTAAAGAAGTGGTATGCACCCCAAGGGTAAAATCTTACAGATATAATCCCAACCTTTCCTTTGGGTTGAATTAATATATGTTTGTTAAGCTGGGCTATAAAAAACTTTTGGGCTGCTTTTCAACCGTGTTGTCTGAGTAATAAGTTCTAAATGGCTCCCCAAAATGAAAAACCAGCTCAACAATTCCATCGGTAACAATTCTTTCAGGCGGAGGCAGATCTTCTTGAAAATCGAATTCCATAATCCAGATTAATTTAACAAAATCTGCCAGAACAGGAGAAGGAGCTATTTCATTATAAATCATTTTCCTATAAACTACTATAAGTGTATTTAATTATAAAGGCAAACTCGGGTGTTCCACTATCACTATACTCCGGTATATTGAAAGAATCATCTTTTCCACCATATTTATAACCTAGTACAGCAAATAGTTCCGGGTACTCAGAAGCCCGCAAGCTTCTTCCATCACATTCCATCCAGCCTAAAGCTTCAATGTTTTTTACGCCGGATTCGTTGGACTTACCAAGATTTCCTGCAAAAGCTATTACGGATCCCACAAGGACCGATATTTGTAAATTATTAAAAGTTGGTGGTAACTGTAAATTAGGTTTTGTCGTCATAATCGCTCCTTTTTATAAACATAATTTGCAATTTTTTTAGAAATGATATAATACTGAAATCTTAGCTTTACAATTTAATATACGTTGGTTACTCATAGCTCTTATAATGAACACGATATAAAAGATATATTCCTACATACTGAACTTTTGATATGTATATTTCATTTAGTATACTATATAAAAACTCCTTTACCAATTCAATGGTAATATATAATGATGCTAGAAATAAATCATAGCGAAAAATTAAGAAATAACGTAAGAGAACTTGGCTACACTCTTGGTGAAGTATTAGTTGAACAGGCCGGCAAAAAATTATTTAATAATGTCGAGAAGTTAAGGCTGCTTTCAAAACAGCTTCGTACAAAACCAAACCGGGATACTGTTGCTAAAATAAAAACTATCGTCCAAAAATTAAGCTTAACGGAATCATACAATGTTATAAAGGCTTTTTCTATTTATTTCATTCTTGTTAATGCTGCGGATGAAGTAAACAGAATTATCGAGGAAAAATTATCAGAAGCCAAAAACGGCACCAACGAAGATTACCTTCAAAACGCATTTAACGAAATCAAAAAATTAAGACCAACTAAAACGCAAATTGAGAGTTTGCTCCAAAGTATAAAAATAGAACCTGTATTTACTGCTCATCCGACAGAAGCAACACGTCAGACAGTTCTGAAAAAGACGCTTAAAATTAGTTCGCTCTTATTACAAAAGGAACTACAGTTTAATAGTGACTATGAGCTTAAGGGAATTAAAAGAAAAATTAAGACGGAAATAACATTGCTTTGGCAGTCTAATGAAATTAGGTTTAGCAAAATTACTGTCGAGGATGAAATAATACGAGGATTATTTTTCTTTAGCGAAACTATATATAAATACCTGCCCGCATTTTATGATTCGATAAACGGCTCCTTCGAAAAAACATTCGGTTATAGTATCGACTTTCCGGATATCATAAAGTTCGGATCATGGATTGGCGGTGACAGGGATGGTCATCCGTATGTTACGGAAAATATTACTAAAAACGCTTATAACATTCATCAGGAAGAAATTATTAAGCTTTATCTGCAAGATTTAAATAAAATTTACGAAGAATTAAGCACGTCAATTCTATTAAAGGGAGTTAACCGCAGATTTCTAAACTCCCTTAAAAAGGACCAGGATTTACTAAACGTCAGCACTACAGACAACCAGTTAAGAGAACCTACGGAAGTTTACAGGGCAAAACTCTATTTGATCTATAGAAAACTTAATAACAAATTAAATCCTGAAGGTAATAATGTCTTTGCCTATAAGGAAGCATCGGAATTTATAAATGATCTTTTACTGATAAAGGAAAGCTTACTTGAAAACGACGGTGAGTTAATCGCACAAAATTTAATAAGCCCGTTGTTATATAAGGCTAGAACTTTCGGATTTTATTTTGTTAAGCTGGATATAAGACAAAATGCCCGCTTGTTAAAAAATGCAGTTGAAGAAATTTTCAGCAAAACCAGCCCGGGAATAAAATACAGCAAGTTCACGGAAACAGAAAAAATTGATTTATTAACTGAGGAAATCCTGAACCCT
>JANQLA010000460.1 GCA_028280855.1 Melioribacteraceae bacterium | reverse complement strand
GATGACTACCGATAAACGCTACTTTATCGGTGCCGAAGAATTTAATGCAAATGATATTACCGTGTGGGATCTATCTGACGAAACTTCTTGGGAGCTCGTTGTTCCAAGCTGGCAAATGCCATCTAACTCGATTGTGCACAATATTTTTGTGAAAGACAATTATGCTCATATTTCTTATTACGGTGAGGGTTATGTTGTGCTTGATATAACAGATCCTGAATCACCGCAGCTTGCAGGTCATTATGACACCGATACGCAAAATGTATCCGGTTTCAAAGGTGCTTGGGGTTGCTACCCGTACTTACCATCCGGTAAAGTTTTGATATCCGATATTTTTAACGGATTGTTCGTTTTTGATTTTTTGATGGATGGAGAAATAACATCCTTAAGCAGCAACGTCGAAGCGCCTTCGGAGTTTAAGCTTTTTCAAAACTATCCGAACCCGTTTAATCCATCGACAAACATTTCTTATACGCTGCCCGAAGTAAGCAATGTTACTCTTAGTGTTTATAATGTAATTGGAGAAAAGATATTGCAACTGGTAGATGAAGTAAAGCAAGCAGGAGCGCATACACTTAGCTTTGATGCTTCAAATCTTAGCGGCGGCATTTATTTCTTATTTATGGAAGCCGGTGATTTTAAACGAACAATTAAAATGTCATTAATCAAGTAGGGATTTATGGAAACCATTTTCCGGATTTTTCTTCTAATAGCTATTACAATTTTTTTTATGGGTTGCGACGACGATTCGCAACCCGCCAATCCATCGATTGATACCGGTTTCGAAACGACTGAAGTTGCTAATATATTTAAGGACAATTGTTCTACTTCAAGTTGCCATTCCGGAAATAATCCCGCGAATGGATTATCCCTTGAATCACATTCCGCGTTGTTCGCAGGTAGTAATAACCGGGGTAGCGATTTAATTCCGAACTACGGCGGAGAAGTTGTAATTCCGTTCAGACCGGATAAAAGCTTGTTATACCTGATTGTTTCGGGTCGATTGATAAATGAAATGGACGTGAGCCACGATATACTTTCTGCAAATGAAATTGAAATATTAAGGCAATGGGTTGATAACGGTGCGCCTGATAATAATGGCGACATTCCTTTCTCAAATATCGATTCGCGTGTGTACGTATGCAATCAAAACAGCGACCAGGTTTCGGTTGTTGATGCTTCGACCAATGTAGTTACACGTATTCTGAATGTTGACCTTACACAGGATTTTGCTGATCTGCCTCACATGGTTAAGGAATATGGAGATTATTACTACGTTACGTTAATCGGCGCAAACAAGCTTCTTAAAGTAAGTAAAGATAATAATGAAATAGTCGGACAAGTAGACGGAATTGAAAAAGCCGGAATGATTCAAATTTCACACGACGGAAGCAAAGCTTATGTATCGCGTTCTTCCACTTCCCCAAGTATATTCAGCAGTGTGTTTGCAATTGATTTAATTAATATGAGCGTTATTTCTGAAATAGATTTGATAACCATCGGCGTTCCGCATGGAATAGTTTTATCACCCGACGGATCAAAGCTGTACGCGCTTAATCTTACTAAAAATACATTACATGTAATAAATACATCTACAAATGAAGCCGAAGAACTTATCGTACTCCAAAAGAACTATGAGCCGATGCAGGCGGCAATTTCACCCGACGGACGCTACTTATACATATCAGCAAGGGCAACCGGACAGTTGCTGGTGATAGAAACAAATAATCTCACCGTTGTTTCGGAGATCGCACTTAAACCCATGCCAATGCAGATTGCGGTTAAATCCGACGGCAGTGAAATATACGTTAACTCGATGATGGCTAACACAGTACAGGTTATTGAGTTTGACGGAGTAAACTGGACTAAGGTAACTGAAATTGGGCACCCGGCTTTCAGCATGCTGCATGGCATTGATATAACAGCAGATGACAGGTATTTATACGTTTCTGCAAGAAATACTAATGGAGCATTTGTACCAATGTACAAGGCCGAAGGCGAAGGTCCGCCGGGGTTGGTTGGAGTAATAGATACCCAGGCGCGCGAAGTAATAAAAGTAATTGAAGTCGAACAGTTTGCATCCGGGTTAGTTGTTGAAAAATAGTTACCCCGGCTAAATCTGTAATTTATAATTATGCCATAACAAGTTTTTAAAATTCTCTATTAAACACTATATTTAACACACTTCACAAACGAATGTTGGACAACATAAATGAAGCGTGTAATTTACCCCGGTACGTTTGATCCTGTTACTTGCGGACACATTGATGTAATACGCCGCGCTATTGATTTATTTGACGAAATTGTTGTTACGGTTGCCCGCAATCCTACAAAGTCTCCTCTATTCACAGTTGCGGAACGTCTTGAAATGTTGAAAGAAAGCCTGCGTGATTTTGACAGCGTTATAATTGATTCTTTTTCCGGACTGATTGTTGATCATGCTAAACAAGTTGGCGCGATTGGAATTATAAGAGGTTTAAGGGCGGTAAGCGATTTTGAATATGAATTCCAAATGGCATTAATGAATAGAAAACTTGATGAAAATCTTAGAACTATTTTTCTAATGCCTCACGAAAAATTCACTTATCTAAATTCAACTATCGTGCGTAATCTTGCACAGTTTGAAGGCGACGTAAGCGATTTTGTTCCTCCCATAGTTGTTAAAAAACTTATGGAAAAGAACTTGTACATAGATAAAAACGGGATTGATAAAAAGCAGGAAGTAAGGGAAGATTTTTGACTTCCCTTATTTATCAAATCTACATCTCTTTTTCAGCACTAAGTAACTTACCTTCAACAAACTGACCATTCAGCAGGCTCTCATTATTTATATAAACCAAGCCCGTTTCATCATGTGGCTCGCCAAATACGGTGTGCACGGATTTCAAGCCGCCCAGTATCTTTCTTGCGTCACACAGGTAAACGAGGTCGCCAACATTGGCTTTCATTCGCTTCATATCAGATTTGGAGAAGTGAGCCGTATCTTCCTTATGGTCTTTTACTTTCCAATTTAGTTTAATTACTTCACCTTCTTCATCATTAAGCTTACTGCCCTTGAACATCTCTTTGGCTTTGTTAACCGACCATACTGTTAAGCCTTCAATATGTTTTTCTTGATCGTACTTAACAAAATAGGTTGTTATTACTGCTACTATTCCGGTCATAACCAATATTAAAACAATCTGCAACTCAACCGGGGTTATATCAAAAAGAACTAATGCAAAAATTACAATACTGGCTCCTGTTAATGCATATGTTATCCTAATACCGTTCGTTGATTTTCTTAACCGCGAAGCTAATTCTTTCTGTTTATTAGTTGTAAGAGTAACGAGTACGGCAATTGCCAGACAAACAAAAGTATTATACAATGCCCGTATATATGAATACGGATGATTTTCGTTCATTTCAATCCCGTGATCAAACGGCGATATTACTGTTGGGTCGTGTAAACCAACGATCATCAATGCAACGCCTGCTACAAATGTCGAAATTACTGCGGCGGGAGAGAACTTTTTCCAAAATAATCCCAGGAAAATAGCAACTACCAGAGGCGGCGTTAAAGTCGAGTGAAAATAGCCGTGCGCTTCGTATACAGTTGGAAAGTTCTTAAACGCTAGTACAGCCAATACCCCCAAGGTAGTAATTACAGCAGATGCATAACGAGCAGCGTTTAATTCCCGCTTATCATCCTTCGACGTTTTAACTTCGTTCGACCTTTTGAAAAATTTACGCAGCGGGCGGTACACATCATTTATATAAATAGCAGCAGTAGCATTTATTAAAGTATCGACTGTTGACATCAGCGCCGCTGTTAGTGCTGCCATAATAAATCCAAAAACACCCGGCGTAGCAACTATATTGGCCACTACTACAAATATCTGATCGGGCGAAGCATTTGGCGGAACTACATCGGGACTTGATACCGAAATTGCTTTCCCCACCCATCCGGCGTTCCCGACTACAATCGCCGATAGCGGAAGCATAAAGAGTATATTAAACGCCGCTGCTTTCCTTCCTTCGTTAACACTTTTGGTTGCCATAAAGCGCATTATCAATCCCATGTTCATAAACAGGAATCCGATTGAACCTGCTACACCATCCTGCCAAAATATTCCCACGAAATTAAAGCTCGAGGGATCGTTAAAATGCGCCAACGGCATTTTCCATTCGGTTGGAAGCAAGTTCCAGAATACATCAAATCCGCCGATGTATGATATGCCCAGGAAGAACAGGAAGAAGCCAGCAAATAACAGTATGAATCCTTGAAGCAGGTCGGTGAATATTACCGCTGTCTGTCCGCCGAAGGTAATATAAATACCCGTGATGATTGCAATTACTACTACCGCTCCCATTAGTGTAATAGGAATTGTAGAACCGAACAAGGTAAAGCTTTCAGGCAGCATTGGAATAACTGCTTTGCCCAACGTTAAAAATCCAATGCCGATATATCCCACCATATAAAACAGCAGAAGAATGGTAGCAAGGAACCTTGCAGACGGGCTGAATCGTTTTTCGAAGTACTCCGGGATTGAACGGATTTTTGTATAAACAATTATAGGAAGCCAGCCGAATAAAAAGAACGGGATAAAGAACCAATCGTTTATATAAGTCATAGTAGAGGAAAAGCCGTGTTCAAATCCTTTAGCTGAGTACTTAACAAAACTATGGCTTCCAACACCTGTGGCAACTATCGAGAAAGCAATAAGCCACCAGGCAAAACGCCTGCCGCCGAAGAAAAAATCTTTGGTGCTGCGATTATATTTTCCGAAATAACTACCGAATAACATAATGGCAATAAAGTAAATCACCATTACTATCCAGTCGGTTGACGAACCTATGCTATGAAATGTTGTTTGGAGATTTCCACCTGTTTCCATATTCTACCAATAAATTGCTGCGATTATTAGGATTGCATGTAACAAAGCAAAGTAAAAAAAGCCGAAGATTATTACTTTGTACCAGTAACGATGGCGTTTTTTCTTCATATCAATAGCGCCGCTTTTCCTTATCAGTATTATTCCCAAAAGGAAAAATAAACCTCCGACGCCATACAAGTATATGAAGGGCAGCCACGAGTTGAAAAATGAGGGCATAGAATTCCGTTGTTTTCATTGGTTGATTAAATAGGGATCAAAGTTAAGTAAGGAGGTATTTACTTGCAAATTATTTCGACGTGGACTAACGTTCTGTGGACTAAATAATCTGTCAGCGAAAATTGAAAGATCAAGTTTTCCATTTAGTATAAAAACAAGAAATTTTCAGCGATCACATTTGTGTTGCATGAATGAATAAATTAATATATAATTATGCATTATTAACGCACAATATTAACAATGATTTCCACCGAGCAACTAAAACAGATATTGACTGAACAAAAGCAAGCCATAACTGCCAGGCCGCTTGGCACATTGCGCAACGAGTTGAGTAGTGTACCAAAACTAAAAAAGCTTCCTCACGTTGTTGTAATAACCGGTTTAAGAAGAACAGGTAAATCGACTTTTCTCAGGCAGATTATAAATAAATACTACTCGCAAGACAAATGTTATTTCATCAATTTCGAAGACGAAAGACTTTATAACTTCAGCGCAGAGAATTTTAATATAATATACGAGACATTAGTTGAATTATTTGGTGAACAAAAAACATTTTTCATCGATGAGATTCAAAATGTTAAAAATTTTCAAAGCTTTGTGAGAAGATTTTATGATATGGGATTCAAGTTTTATATAACAGGCTCAAATGCAAATCTATTAAGCAAAGAAATAGGAACCCGCCTTACAGGGCGACATATAGATTTAAATATCCAACCATTCTCGTTCAGAGAGTTCCTTAAATTCAAAAATATTGAATTTTCCGATAGTTCGTTTTATAAATCGGAAACCAAGGCAGAAATAAAAAGAGCTTTTAATGATTACTTTACGAATGGCGGAATGCCTGAATTTTTGCAATACAATGATAAAGAAATTTTATTAAGAATTTATGATGACATTGTGATTAAGGATGTTGCCGTAAGACACGGTATTTCAAATCTTTTCGAAATGAGAGCAATGTATCGCTACCTGGTAACGAGCTTTGCAAATCGATTCAGTTTTAATAAGCTTCAAAAAGTTACCGGGTTGGGCAGTGTAAACACGATACGCAACTATATATCATATTTAGTAGATACCTTCTTCGTAACTGTGATAAATAAGTTTGATTACAGCTATAAAAAACAACTTGCCAATGAAAAGAAACTTTACGTGATTGACAATGGATTTATTCCATTAATATCAACAAAAGTAACAAAAGATTTTGGCTGGATGCTCGAGAATATCGTGTTTAATGAGTTGAATAAAAAGTATAATGTATTCTACTTTATTCACAATAAAATAGAGTGTGATTTTGTAGTTGGAAATATGAATAAAGTAATTGGTTTGTTCCAGGTCTGTTGGGAATTTAACCCGGATAATAAAAAGCGTGAAATAAACGGTTTACTTAGCGCGCTAAATTTCTTCGATATAAATGAAGGAAAAATATTTACGCAAGATCAGGAAGATGAAATAAGGATTGACAATAAAGTTATATCAATAACACCCGTCTGGAAATGGCTTCTGACAAATGATGACTTATAAGATTCGCCGGTTATTATGCAAATTATTTTGGAGTAAAAAGAAACTGAACTGAAATAATACTTGAAATCTTATTTCATGAGTAGTTATATTCATTTGAACAATATTTCATCAGAACAAATTGAGGACGTAATGAAATCCAGGCTATACATTACTATCGTAATCTTAATTTTCTTGATTGGCTGTGCCCCCGATAAAAACAAAAATTTATTTGAAGGAAAATGGATTGACCTGACGCATGAATTTTCCGAGGAAACAATTTATTGGCCCACTGCCGAAACATTTAAGTTCGATACCGTATTTGCGGGCATAACGGATAGCGGTTTTTACTACACGGCTTTCCAATATTGTTCTGCCGAACATGGGGGAACTCATCTCGATGCACCAATTCACTTTGCTGAAAACCGGCAGCATGTAAACGAAATACCTATAGAAAGGTTGATCGGTAAACTTGCCGTAGTTGATGTTTCAGACAAAGCGCTAAAGAACAGGGATTACCTTGTTTCCATCGATGACTTTGAAAAGTGGGAAAGAATACACGGCAAGCTTGAAGACGAAATAATAATTCTTATAAACACCGGTTACGCAAAGTTTTGGCCGGATCGTGAAGCATACATGGGTACGGCTGAACTCGGGCAGCAAGCCGTTGCTAAGCTGCATTTTCCCGGACTAGATCCAAAAGCCGCGGAATGGTTGGTTAAAGAACGTAACATTTCCGCTATTGGATTGGATACCCCATCAATTGATTACGGGCAGTCAACACTATTTGAGGCCCACCAAATTTTATTCGAGCAAAATATTCCGGCGTTTGAAAATGTAGCGCGTATAAACGAGTTACCATCTAAAGGCGCATATGTGTTTGCCTTGCCAATGAAAATAAAAGGGGGCAGCGGCGGACCATTGAGGATTGTAGCGTTTGTGCCAGTTAGTGATTAATTGCTCCCGAGAGATTGTTAATCTATCCAAAGAAGTTTTAGTGTAACTTAGAATTCCACCTTCTTAGAAAGTGAGTTCTCTAATACTGTTTTCTCATGTTTATTTACTAGTCATTAAATCAATGTAGCTACATCGGGTGTGTCTTTAACCAATCCTACGCTCTACCCGGCTTTCATAATTATAGAATGAAGTTAAGGGTTAATCCGCTCTTGCATTAAAATGAGATAATAGCATATTAAATCCGTTATAATATAAAAATTTGTATATCTAAAAATTTTTATTGGTTATTTTAATTAATTAGTGCAGCTTACAACCGGAATCTTCCATGCCATTTGTTTGAGAAAACTTCTTTTTTCAAATAAACATAGATTTCAAATGAAAAAACCTTCCAAGTTTTTGATTACAATCATATTAATCGTTTTTATTGTTTTTTCGTGCGATCCTGAAAGTAATCCTATGCAGTCAAATAGAAACGACATGCCTGATAATTTTCCGGGTCAATTAGAATCGGATTTCAGCAACTCTATTATTAAACCAAACGGTGATGTTTGGTCGTGGGGAAGTAACTTTACAGGGCAATTGGGCGTAGGAAGAATTATAGGAACTGAAAATCCGGTGCAAATAGAAATAATTGAAAAGGTAATTGCAATTGATCTAATTGATGGGGCAGCTTATGCGGCTGATATATATGGAAATATTTGGTTTTGGGGAAACAGACTTATTTGGAAAGAACCACCTGGATTTGATACTACAGTATTTATACCTCAAAAAATTTCTTTTTTACCAGAAATTAAACAAATGCAAGTATTAGGGTCACACATTAATATTTTACAAAAGAACGGTGATTTATGGCAATTGAATTGGAACCATAATTTTCCTACTCAAATCCTAACTCCTTCGAAGGTTGGTCTAGTAGATGGTATTCAAATGATTTCTAATGATCTGGTTCTTATGGTGGATGGTTCATTACGTTCATTTCCTGGAAAAGAGTGGGTTACAACTAACCTGGGTGGACTTGGTAATAGCACAATTCATTATGTTGTATCTGTTCAAAACGTACATAGGAGTCATACTATAATTCTTAAACAAGATAGCACTGTTTGGGCCTGGGGAGAAAACTCTTTTGGTTGCTTAGGGAATGGAAAAAGTGAGGATAGTTCCGAGCCAATACAACTAGATACATTAAAGAGTATTATTTCAATCTCTGCAAATGCCGGGCGCTGCCTTGCATTACAAAGCAATGGTTCAGTATGGTTTTGGGGATTGGTTGAATATAATTCTAATGAAGGCTATGAATTAATAGAAAGTAAGCCAATTGAAATCGAAGATATTAGCAATGTTATCATGATTCATGCGAGTCCAATTAAAGGTTTATTATTAATGACTGCAGATGGCAATTATTGGAGTTATGATGTTAAAACAAAAGTATCACAGAAAATTCCAATATAATAACGATTGTTAAAAATCAAAAAGGGAGGGAAAATATGAAGAATATTTTTTCAACGATAGTTTCATTTATAATTATTCTGACTTTCACTAGTACATTTTACTCACAAGATTCTTGGAAATACCCAACTCGTCCTGGGACCAAAGAATGGGAAAAACTGAAATCAAAGGAAGAAGTCATCCAAGCACAACAAATACCCGAGAATATATTAAAAAAGATGACTACTGAACAAGTATTTAAAGCTTGGTTGGACTTACCCGGTAGAGTTGAGATACTTGCATTTAATACCTTACAAAAAGGTTTTGATGTTACAAGAAGTAGGTATAATGTAGTAGATGAATTGTTAAGTAGAAAAAATGCAGGAAATATCATACTCGATTACTATTATTTACTATCGCCTCTGAAATTAAGCAGCAAGGAAAATGTGATCTCGAAAGGAAGATTCATCACTAATTTTGCATTTGTTGAATTACTTCTTGCACAACCAGAGATCTTAGATGTTTTATCACAAGATCAAAGAAGATCCCTATTCTATAAGAATAAAGGCAACTTAGAAAGAAAGAATAGTTTTTCACGAAAAGAGAAAGATTTTTTTTGGCTCAATTCTGGTTTGGTTTTAGCTGGAAGAATAATTGAAAAAGAAAACTCTATGCTTGCAGAAAAAGTACAATTGAAGCAGAAACTTAGTAAAGCATTAAAAAGAGCTGATATTTTCACAAAATCAGAATTCGAAGAACTTTCTAATAAAATTAGATCATACAATTTTTAAGTGTTTTCGGGAGGGATAAAATGAAATTTTTATTCATAATATTTCTTTTGTGCTTTTTCATACAATCCAATACTTATACTCATGATTTAAGAACTCCTAAGGGAAGTGCAGTACCTCATTCACATCCAGAGGATACTGGTTGGTATGATTATCATTTTGGAGACTCAACGTATGGCTATTATACTGCGGAGGCTTGGACAATTGATGCAGATAACTATTATAGAAGGTACTTTATTGAAAGGGTTGATTGAGCTAATGCAGCTTATAATTGCCATGCTTATGCATGGCCAGGAAGTAGACAGAATAACCCGAGTTCTTGGTGCTGGATAGATACACAAGAAGATATATATTGGAATGATAATAGCTATATAAATGATGTAACTTACCCAAATCCATTTGGCACGTCACCGCATACCTATGCAACTCATATTAGCTATGGGACTAAGGAGCATTCACTACTAGTTAATCAAATAAGTGATATAGAGACTCAGACCGTAGTGATCTCTAAATGGGGTAAACTACCATTATACAAGCATTATTTGTATAAAGACCCATATGATGAAAGTCCCTCTGATGTAACTTATTATCGATATTTTCAGGTTATTGTTCCAAATGATATTTCTGAAATTTCAATCGCTTTAGGTTGGGGTCAGCCTGGCCAAATAATTTATCTTACCTCTTCTCAATTTCTTGCGAGTAATTCTGAAGTGCGAAGCGGAATTGAATTTCGGCTTGTCAATAATTCCGAGTTAAGTTTAGGTTCCTATTGGTTAAGAAATCAGGGTGCAATTATAATAGAGACAGGATCAAGTTTAGAGGGTGTTTACGTTGAAATTGTAGAAAATAGCGTTGTCCAAGGATATTATCCCTCATTTTCTTCTGCGATAGAAAATGTAGTAACAAACCAAATTTTAAATTGTGTGAATTCAAATACTATTATGTCCAGCAATTACTCTGTTCCAGATGGGGTAACTGTTAACATAAAAAATGGTGCAAACCTTTACCTTAATGGAAAATATTTGAATGCATCAAATGGCTCTATCGTTGTTGAGAGTGGCGGAGATATTTTAGGATATTCTGCTATTGTAAAACAAGGCAGCACTTATAAGGGGTATTATTCATCATTAGCAGATGCACTCAGTAATGCAACACCTGGTCAAACAGTTGAACTTACCGGAAGGTATGACCTTGTTGAAAATGTAACTGTTCCGGATAATGTAACATTGGTTCTCGGCAGTAATTCAATATTAGACTTAAACGGGTATTATTTAGTAAGAACAGATCAAGCAAGCATTGTCGACAATGGCGTAGTGGTTGAAGGATTGAAAACTGTTACTCACGATGACCAATGGCACCTGTTCGGCTATTTTGCCAATGCGGCAACAGCTTTTAGTGTGAGCGGTTCAAATAAAATGCATGTAATTCAATCCGGTTCTCACATAGGCAACCTGGAATTGAACTCTTTATCTAGTGTCTATGTAACCGGAACAGGAGCCTCAACAATAATTTACGGTCACATTGATGTTAACAATTCGACCAATGTTTCAATCAATTCACTCAGGATGGGAAGTTCATATAACATTTACTTTAGCGGAGGCTCTGGTAATTCCATAGGCAGCTTACACTTTAACGGTACGGCAAACCTCGCCTTTTTTAATAACACCTCGAATTTCTACGGCAGTTATCTTACCTGTACAACAGGCAGCGGAATTTTTACCGGGATAATGATTACCAACAGCAGCGGTACGTTAAGCAATTCATCGCTTGAGAACTGCTATAATGCAGTTGGTGTTTATCAGAATGCATATTCAAACGTGAACTATAATTATTTCTGTACAAACACAAAAGATATAGTAGCCTATGCCGGTGCATATGTTACTGCCAGCTCAAATACCTATAGCGGTGATCCAAGCCAAACAACAGGAGCATACGGCGGGTATATATCAATTAGCGGTACAACCAATCAATGCGGCGGTTCATTAGCAAAGGGCAGCTTACCTCAAACTTATCCCGGCAGTTACTCAAGTGAGTTTTCAACGTTTGCCGATTCATATAATAAGCTTCTACAGTCAATTTCTTATGAAGACAGAAAAAATAAAAACTATGACGCGGAAAAACTTAAAGGTAAGTATAAAAGACTTATCAGAGACATTGAGAAGTTTGTTGAGAAATACGAATCTATTGAAGAAGCAAAGCTTGCTTTGGGGATTCTGGCGCAAGGATACAGAATTGTTAATGACAACAATGGTTTAGCTGATTTTTTAAGCAAACTCTCTAAAAATAAAAAATACACCGCTCTTAAAAGCCATGTTAAGAGATATGAAGCCGAAGCAAACAAAACGAAAGGATTATACGACGATGCATTAGCGAACCTTGACGAAGCTATTAGCACAACAGGATTAGATGATAACTTTGTTTGCGAAGTATTGTTCGAAAAAAGTAATATAGCAAAATATCATTTGGACGATGTTAATACTGCCAATCAATTGCTGAACACTATTATTAGGGATTACCCCGATAGTTACATGAGTATTTTAGCTGCAAGGGAATTTAAAAATGCTGGCGTTGAAATTCCTAAGCTGGCAGTTGCAGAGGTAGCACAACCTGAAGAATTCGATTTATCAACCCATCCAAATCCATTCAATCCTTCTACAACAATTTCATATTCAATACCGGAAAAAGGACATGTGGTACTTAAAATATATGATATACTGGGCAAGGAAGTTTCCCAATTGGTAAACGAAGTAAAAGAAGCCGGAATTTATGAAGCCCAATTTGACGGCAGCAAACTTGCAAGCGGAATGTATATTGTAAATATGCGAATGCAAGGCGAAGAAGGTGATGTGTTTAACCAGTCGCGAAAAATATTGCTTATGAAGTAACAAACAATGGAATCCGTCTTCATCTTTCAGACTCTGCCTTTAGATTAGCATAGTGAATAAAATTATACAGATAATAATAACCTGTAATCCTGTAGTTATTTGTAACTCACAGAAAAGTCGATAAGTTAAGATTACAAATTGATTGAGGTGAACTTTGACTTCGCCTAGGGTAAGCATATAGACCTATTGTCCGAATTAGTCCTTAGTCAATACTTGGTTACTAAGAACCAGATAGAATAATAGCACTGATCTTATAAAGGTCATAGTTTGAGTCACCATACAATAATCAATCAAATAAAATATGAGTTATATATGAAAATAAAAGAAACTGTTGGAATTGATGTAGGCAAATTAAGCCTTGAAGTCCGTATCCATAGTAATCAGAAATCAAGAGAATTTGCTAACACAAAGTCAGATATAAAAAAAAGACAAGATGGGTTGAAGAAAATGTTACTAGCTCTAAAAAAGAAATTCTGTTTGTCTTTGAACATACAGGTTTATATTCACAGCCACTTTCAATCTATTTAACAGAAAATGAATATTCTTATGTAATGCTTCCAGGCCTTGAAATAAAAAGATCGCTTGGAATTACACGCGGAAAAACAGATACGATTGATGCTAAGAAAATAGCTCTTTATGCTTATCGAAGAAAGGAAGAGATTACGCCTTATAGCTTAGAAGCCAAAGAAATTACAGAAATAAAGAGGTTGCTTTCGTTACGTGAAAAACTTGTAAGTCAGCGTTCTGGTTATAAAGCAACTCTTGGTGAATATACAAGCTTCATCTCAAGAGAAGATAATGCATTACTATTTTCAGTACACGAAAAAATGATTTAAGAATTGACAAAGCAGATTGATAAAATAGAAATAAACTTAGATGAAATTATAAAAGTAAACTATAAGCTTAAAAAACAATTTGACTTAATTACTACCATAAAAGGTGTAGGTCCACAAACAGCACTATTTATAATCGCATTTACAGATGGATTTAATCGTTTTGATTCTTGGAGAAAATTTGCTTCATATTGCGGAATAGCTCCATTCCCTTACACTTCTAGAACTAGTAAAAGAGGTAAAACCAAGGTTAGTAACTTAGCTAATAAAAAATTAAAATCATTGCTTGATATGTGTGCTAAATCTGCAATCCAATCAAATCAGGAAATGAAAATCTTTTATGAAAGAAGAATAACTTTGGGAAAATCAAAAATGAGTACACTAAATATTATTAGAAATAAATTACTATCAAGAATTTTTGCCGTGATAAATAGACAAACTCCATATGTAAATACATTAGCTTTTTGTGGATAAATTTGAGGATTTTTCTCTTGATTTTATCATAGAATACGGTCAGGTACAGATGATACATATTTAATTATGATTTTCGCAAGTTAAATTGGATAAGGTGCTGTCTCAAAAAGGCAGCTTTTTTTGATTTAAGAAGTTGGTTTAAATAACTTACTAATAAAAATAACAAAGCAACTTATGCCAACTTTCAAAGC
>JANQLA010000435.1 GCA_028280855.1 Melioribacteraceae bacterium | reverse complement strand
ATTATTCGTTCGGTCTTTCTTGGCAAGATAAAAGAAGCATTTGATAAAAATCCCGAACTTACCAATTTATTGCTCGATCCGTTCTTCAAAGAAAAAATTGAAAGCGCGCAGGAAGATTGGCGGGATGTTGTAGCAACGGCAGTACAAAACGGTATTTGGACTCCGGCAATGTCAACTGCGTTAAACTACTTTGACGGCTATAGGAACGGCAGGCTCCCTGCAAACTTGTTACAGGCGCAGCGTGATTATTTTGGCGCTCATACCTATGAAAGAGTTGATAAAGAAAGAGGCGAATTTTTCCATACAAATTGGACCGGCAGAGGCGGGGACACTGCTTCTTCTGCGTATAATGCTTAATTAATTTATTAATAAGCCCGGCTTTGTTCCGGGCTTCAGTTGAAAACGAATATACTCGAATGGAGCTTATCAGAGAATTTAAAATAGGGAAAATGGAAGTATCTGTTTATAACAATAGATTATCTCTTGGAAAAACAGCAGCTAAAAACGTTGCACACCAGGTAAATAAATTATTGAACTCGCAAGAGAAAGTTCGAATAATTTTCGCTGCCGCTCCATCGCAAAACGAGTTTTTAGAATTCTTTGTTCACCAGGATGTAGACTGGAGTCTAATGATTGCATTTCATATGGACGAATACATTTCGCTTGAGCCCGGTTCACCGCAGCTATTCAGTAAATACCTGGAAAAAAATCTATTCTCAAAAGTGAACTTCGGAGAAGTTCATTTAATTGATTCGGCAAATTCGGTTGATGACGAATGCAAACGCTACTCAAAACTGATTGAAGCAAATGATATTGACATAACATGCATGGGCATTGGCGAAAACGGACACATCGCGTTTAACGATCCACCAGTGGCAGACTTCAACGATTCTAAAACGGTTAAAGTTGTTGAGCTGGATGAAACATGCCGACAGCAGCAGGTAAATGACGGTTGTTTCAAAAGTATAGCCGATGTACCAACCCAGGCGATTACGTTAACGGTTCCAACTCTTATGTCTGCAAGGTACATTTCATGTGTAGTGCCGGGACCCGCTAAGGCCAATGCGGTCCTTAATACAATTCGAAATGATATAAGCGAAGCGTGCCCGTCAACCATATTAAGAACGCATACGAATTGTAATTTGCTGCTTGATACGGAATCTGCAAAGTTACTTTAAAAATATTCTGGACTATGTTTAATGCATAGACGCAATTTTTTTATATCAGCCTTTAGTATACTGGGTATAAGCTGCTTATCCCTCCCAAGGTTAACTATTGCTTCCAGTCCTCTTAAAGCTCTTGAAACACAGCCCGACTTTTCGAAACTTATTTACTCGAACCGGTTTTCGTCTAATAATGATATAAAAGACTTCGCTTTGGGAGGTAAAGCAATTATATCTTTTCCTGATGGAAGAATGAGAATGCAAAATAAACTTCCGCCCGAATTAAAGCAGAGGGCAAATTTTGTGCTTTGGTGCCCTGAAAACTTTCCGGCAAATATTTCCGTGAGGTGGAAATTCAAACCAATTAAAGAGCCGGGATTATGCATCTTATTTTTTGCGGCAAAGGGATTAAATGGCGAAAGTATATTTGATGATTCACTGCAAAAACGTGAAGGTATTTATAAAACTTATCATAGCGGCGATATTAATACTTACCACATTTCTTATTTCCGCAGAAAGCACCCAAAAGAGAGAGCTTTTCATACATGCAATTTAAGAAAGAGCAAAGGATTTCATATGGTTGCCCAGGGCGCTGATCCTATTGCTTCAACTGCCGATGTAGTTGATTCGTATAAATTACGACTGGATAAATTGGAAGGTCATATTTCATTCTTTATTAATGAACTGAAAGTTCTCGAATGGATGGATAACGGTAAACAATTCGGTTCTGTTTTAGGAAGCGGAAAAATTGGCTTCAGGCAAATGGCGCCTCTAGTTGCGGAGTATTCCAATTTAGAGGTGTATACAATTTAATAAGGAGCAAGGTTTTTAATGACAAGATTTCTGCTTATAATTTTTGTTACTATACTGACCTGCACATTAGGACAGACGAAGCTTGTAAAACAACCTTATATCTTTGATCCGGGAACGGAAGCTACCTTGAGCAATAATTCTATTCTGCTTTCGAAAGCC
>JANQLA010000423.1 GCA_028280855.1 Melioribacteraceae bacterium | reverse complement strand
ATATAGCGTCCATAAATGATCCAAAAGTAAAAATTATAGATACTCAATGGGAAGAGAAGTTCTTCAAATCAGGTATCATCAATGCCATTCAAACGGATATTGCGAAAAAGGAATGCAATGGCGACTGGTTGTTTTATTTGCAGGCTGACGAAGTAATTCATGAAAAATACCTTGATAACATTCAGAAGCGATGTGAAGAGTTAAAAGATAATAAAGAAGTGGAGGGAATGGTTTTTAAGTATAAACACTTTTGGGGCGATTATAACCACTATCACAATGGACATGGTTGGTACCCGAACGAGGTTCGAATAGTTCGTAATCTTGATTATATCCATTCATGGCAAAGCGCACAGTCGTTCAGGCGCTTCGATTACTATGATAATCCAAGACAGCCTGACGGTCACCACAAGCTAAATGTAGCACGAGTAGATGCAGAAGTTTATCATTACGGCTGGGTTCGTCCTCCTCATTTGATGCAGAATAAAAGAAAAGCTCTTGACTCTGTACATTGGGGTCTTAAGCGTGCAAGGGAATATTATGATAGAACGCCAACCGAATTTGATTACGGCCCGCTGAATCTTTTAGCAGAATTTAATGATATTCACCCTGCCGTAATGAAAGATTTAATAAGCAAAATGAATTGGCATGATAAACTGCAATACTCTGGTAAACCCAATAAATTCAGGCTACCTCATAAACATGAAAAGATAAAGCATAGACTTATAAGTTTCATTGAAAATAATTTTTGCGGCGGGAAACGATTTGGCGAGTTTAAGAATTACATTCTGTTAAATAATGTATGAAGAAAATCAGCTTAATAATAACTGTGTATAACAGAGTCCACCTCTTGCGTAAAGCGCTATTGTCGATCACCTATCAATCGGTTAAACCGGATGAAATAATACTGACCGATGATGGTTCTGATGAAAATATAATTGGAAAGGTAAATGATATAATTCTAGATTTGAATATTCCAGCTAAATTTGTTCAACAGGAAAATAAAGGATTCAGGCTGGCTAAGTGCAGGAATAATGGTGCAAGAAACTCAACTGGTGATATATTAATTTTTTTGGACCAAGACCTTGTGATGTCAAAAAACTATATAAGAAGTTTCTGCGAAAACATGAAAACAAAACAATTCCTTACTAGTTACCCTATTAGGCTTTCTGAGGAACAAAGTGATAGACTTTCGGAAGAGCAAATAGCAAAACAAGAATATAATTCTATTTTGACTAGCGATCAGAAATCGAAAATTAAGAAGCAGTTTAGAAAAGATTATTTTAGCTTTTTCTTTCATAAAGTAAGGTTGGTAAAACAAAAGCCAAAGATGCGCGGCGGGGCATGCGCTATTAATAGAGAAGACTATATTTCGGTTAATGGTTACGACGAATTGTATGAAGGGTGGGGAAATGAAGATGATGATATTCGGCGAAGATTTTTTAGGGCAAATATAGCTGGATACAATCCGCATTACACTGAATTCCCTATGCACCTTTACCATGAACCGTTTCATAACGATGGTGTTAAAACAAATCATCAATATAATCGCAAAAGAATAGCGGAGATTTCATCAGGTCAATTCTACTGTGAATATGGCTTCAACAACCCGGTTGGCGATGATCAGATTTCAACTAGAACATTACTTTAATTTGCAATGTCTGAAAAGTTATCAGTTACAATAATCGTTAAGAATGAAGAGAGTAACCTTAAGCGTTGTTTGCTTTCGGTAAGCTGGGCTGATGAAATTATTCTTGTAGATACAGGCAGCACCGATAACACTCTAAATATTGCTCGAAAATTTGGGTGTCAGATTTATAATGAGAACTGGCTTGGTTTTGGTAAAACAAAACGTTTAGCTGTTGATAATGCCAAAAATAATTGGATTTTATCAATAGACGCGGATGAGGAAGTTACGGCGGAATTAAAAAAAAACTTTAGAAATATGTTTAGCGAACCCTGCCAACAAGTCTTATAAAATAAGGAGGAAATCCTTCTACTTAGGAAAGGCAATTAAATTCTGCGGGTGGGGCACTGATTATCCACTTAGGTTTTTTAACAGGCTGAATGGAAATTTTAATGAAAGAGAAGTTCATGAGTCGGTTGAAGTAAAAGGAGAAGTCGATGTAATAGAAGAATATATGTTACACCACACTTATCCCGACATTAAATCACACCTGGAAAAGATTAATCGATATTCGGACTTAGCTGCGAGTAAATTAATAAGAAATGGCAAGCAATACAATCTATTGGTTTCATTATTATTGGGAATAATTAAGTTTATCAGGATGTACATATTAAAGCTAGGTTTTCTCGATGGTACGACCGGGCTCATTCTCTGTATCAATTCTGCATTTGGTGTTTATTTGAAGTATATAAAAACATGGCGGAGAGTAATATAAAAATATTTCATATAGATACCGAAATGGGTTGGCGGGGAGGACAGCAGCAAGCCGTTTACCTGCACGAAAGGCTGCATAAGATACCAAGATTTTCTTCAACTTTAATTTGTAAACCAGGTTCAACACTTGAGCAGGAGTGTATGGCAAAGAAGCTATCTTTCTGTACTTTTCCAATGAGAAATGAACTGGATATCATCTCGGCTTTTAAGATTGCGAAATTGATAAAGGATGAGAAACGTACTCTTATCCATTGTCATTCAGCTCATGCACAATCGATTGGTATATTGGTAAAATTTTTTGTATGGGAGACTAAACTAATATCAGTTCGCAGAGTAGATTTTCACATTCAAAAGAATTTATTGAGCAAATGGAAGTATCGAACAAATCTGATTGACAAAATAGTATGTGTTTCTCAGAAAATAAAAAGCATTCTTGTTGAAGATGGTATTGATCCAAATCGAATGTTAGTTATACATAGCGGGATTGATTTAACAAATAATAAAGAAGCAACTGCTAAGAATGAACTTAGAGAAGAGTTTGGATTGGATCGAAACGAGTTTATAGTAGGAACTGTTGCAGCGTTTGTAGATCACAAAGATTATGATAATTTTGTAGAAGCTGCTGCAAAAATCATTAAAGATAATCCCGGGGTGAAATTTGTTGCCATTGGGGCTGGAGAACTATTTAATAGAATAAAGCAGAAAGTTAAAAGCTTGGGGATTACTGAAAATTTTTATTTCCCCGGTTATAGGCGGAATGCGAAACAACTAATATCTTCATTTGATATTTTTGTCCTTGCATCAAAAGAGGAAGGACTGGGAACCTCTGTTTTGGATGCACATTTACATGGTTTACCTGTTGTAACCACAAATGCAGGCGGAATACCTGAAATGATTGAAAACAGAGTAAATGGAATAGTTGTGGAAAAGCAGGACTCGGAAGCACTTGCAAAAGCTATTAATGAACTTTTATCAAACAAAGATTTCAGGATTCAACTGGGGCGAAATGCTTATAAAAGCGTAGAACGATTTGATATTCGAATTACTGTTGATAAGTATGTGAAGCTTTACGAGGAGTTATTGGTTCATGGAAGTTAAATTAATCCTATGTAAATAATTGCTCTTACTCACACAAACTAGAATAATTATACAATGGTAAAAAATGATAAATGCTACATATTGCTGGAAGATGTTATCCGCGAATATTCGGAGAATGCAAAAGTTTATTACATGCCTAATTCCGGTAATTGGGGCGATTCTATTATAAGATATGCCACACTGCTCTTTTTTAATAAAACTGGAATGAAGTTTACTGAAATAAAAAAACTTAAAGAACTTCCCCCGGTAAAATTTGGAAAACGGATTTTGCTGTATGGAGGTGGTGGAGGCTGGTGCAGTAATTGGGATCATTCATCTAAAATAATTGAAGAAGCTTCTCGTAAATTTGTCAAAATAATTGTATTACCTTCAACATATGAAGAAACTTATTCTTATAATAATACTATATTCTTTGTCCGAGATAAGTTCGAAAGTTTAAAGAATATTCCGGATGCTCTCTTTTGTCATGACATGGCTTTCTTCATTGGGAAAATTAAGTCCGAGGAAGGAAGTGGAGATGGATACTTTTTTAGAACGGATAGTGAGAGCACGGGCAAAATAAAAATTCCTGCAAGTAATTTAGATATCAGCAGCATGGGAAGGACTTATGCCCGCGCTTACGACTTTATAAATGAGATATCAAAATACAATGTGATCTATACCGACCGGTTGCATGTTGCGATTGTTGCTTCATTATTGGAAAAAGAATTGCATCTTTTCAGTGGAAATTATTTTAAAAACCGAGCGGTTTTTAACACAAGCATTAAACCAAATTTTAAAAATGTTTTTTTCCATGAAGATTTTACTTTAGAGTCTGCGAAGAAATGAAGAAGGATATGAGTAGTATTGAACAGATTACATTTCTGATTGCTAATTATAACAACGGCAAATACCTCGACGATTGTATTGATACACTGCTTAATCAAACTGATACGAACTGGAGAGCAATTATACTTGATGACTGTAGCCCCGATAATTCTGATCAGTATTATGCTAAATATCGAAATGAATCTCGAATTTCATTTTATTATAATCAATACAATCTTGGTTATATCGGTTCTCTCAAAAGGCTAATTGACCTGGCTGAAACGGAAATAGTTGCAATATTAGATCCAGATGACGCTCTTGAACTAACCGCTGTTGAAAAATTTAGACACGCCTATAAAGATAATCCAGGCTGTGGGTTTGTGTATTCTAATTTTTGGTTTTGTGATGAAAATCTAAATATTAAAAGAAAAGGCTTCTCAAAAAAAATACCGGATGGAAAAACTAATCTTGATGTCAATAATGTAAGCCATCTAAAATCATTTAAACGTTCTGACTATTTTAAAACCGAAGGCTATGATTTATCAATAATATTCGCCGAAGATAAGGACCTTATATTCAAGTTAGAAGAGGTAACCAGTTTTTACTTTATTGATGAGCAACTATATTTATACAGGGAATTACCGGATTCACAGTCTCATGGAAGAAATAAGAAATTAAGTAAAAGAAGTTACCTTAAAGCAAGGAAAAAAGCGAAGTGGCGAAGATTCAAAGCAAAATACCTGCATAAGTTCAATAATTGATCGATGCGGAATAATATTGGATGAAAACATTTAGAAGAATACTCGGATATATAAAACCGTTTTGGAGGCATCTTGGCATTACGATAGTATGCACTTTCCTTTATGCAATTTTAAACGGTGCAAGTGTATATCTGACTATACCTTTACTTGATACTTTATTTATGCAGGGAAAGGACGAACAAGTTCAAGTTGTCAATAATGACCTATATGAAGAAACTAGTTCTTCTTTTATGTCAAATACAATCGACAGTTTAAAAAATTCTTTCGAACAATACGTGCTTAGTGGTTCACCAGCCGAAGTTCTTCTTAAAATTTGTATTCTAATCTTCATTGCGTTTACAGGTAAGAATGTTTTTGCTTATTTACAATCATACTTCCTGGCCTATGTTGAACAGGGTTTAATAAGGGATATTCGGGATGTAAGTTACGATCACATTCACAAGCTGCCGATGAGCTTCTTTAAGAATGAAAAGACTGGGGACTTAATGTCCCGATTTTCAAATGATGTTTTCCTTGTTCAGGCAAGCGTGTCGGCTGTTTTTCTTAGTCTTTTCAGGGAACCGATTACGGTTATTGTCCTCTTTGGAATAGCTCTTTCAATGAGCTGGAAACTTACATTATTCTCTTTGGTCATTGTTCCTTTTGCGATTGTTATTATAACATTTATCGGAATTAAACTACGAAAGCAAAGCTATATATTACAGCAAAATCTTGGTGGAATTGCATCAATTCTGCACGAAACAATTAGAGGAGCGAAAATTGTTAAGGCCTTCGGTATGGAGCAATATGAGAACAATAAATTTTTTGCTTTTACCCAGAAAGTTTTCAGACTCACTCTTAAAAAAGTCCGCACAAAGAATATTGCGAGCCCAACGACCGAAATTATGGCCGTTGTGGTTGGAGTTGTTATAATTTATTACGGGGGACAACTTGTACTCGTTGACGGTACACTTAAAGCAAGTGAGTTTTTTGGATTCACGATTGCAATTTTCCAGATGATGCCGCCGTTAAAACAGCTCGGAACAATTAATAATAAAATACAAGAATCAATAGCGGCAGCCGATAGAATTTTTGAATTATTAGATACAGAACCGAATATTGTAAATGACGAGCATGCAATTGAATTTCCGGAGTTTAAAGATAAAGTTGAATTCAAAGATGTCGATTTCCATTATGACGACTCGCCCGAACTAATTCTTAAGAATATTAATTTTGAAGTGAAGAAAGGTTCAATAATTGCTTTTGTGGGTGGAAGCGGAGCAGGTAAAACAACTATTGTAGATTTAATTCCTCGCTTTTATGATGTTACAGCGGGTCGATTGTTAATTGATGGAAGCGATATTCGAAAAATTAAAATTGAAGATCTTAGGGCATTGATGGGAATAGTTACACAGGAAACTGTTCTGTTTAATGAGTCTGTAAAAAATAATATTGCTTACGGCTTAGCTGATTGTCCTATGGAAAAAATTGAATCAGCCGCTAAAATTGCCAACGCTCATGAATTTATTTTAGAGCTTCCAAAAGGTTACAATACTGTAATTGGTGAAAGCGGGGTAAAGCTCTCTGGCGGTCAGCGTCAACGGTTATCAATTGCCAGAGCGCTTTTAAAAAATCCCCCAATCATGATTTTTGATGAAGCTACTTCAGCGCTTGATAATGAATCGGAAGTATTAGTACAACAAGCAATCGAAAGACTTATGAAAGACAGAACTACATTTGTGATTGCACACAGGTTAAGTACAATTCAAAACGCTGATAGAATTATTGTTCTTGATAGAGGAGAAATAGTTCAAACAGGTAAACATTCCGAGCTACTTGAGGATACGGAGGGAGTTTATAGCAAGCTTTATGCGCTTCAGTTTAGAGATAATGGTGGGTAGCTCCTTAGGAACCACCCATTTTAATCTACATTGTATGCGCCAACCAGTTACCCTGAATATTGTTTATTTTTGAATCGCCCCAGGTTGTAATTTCAATAACAAAGCCATCTCTGGAAACCGCTTTTGAGTCTACTTTAAAGGCAACTTTCTTTTTGCCGCCGTCCGCATCCAAGATATTTACTGACAAAATAATTTCCGGTGTTGTCTCAAATGGTTTTTCAAACTTTACTTCTATTGAATAAGTTCTTTTTCCTTCACCTTTATTCAGGGTATAATTAGATGACTCAAAGTTAGCCCCGAATTTTCCTGAAAGAATAGTTTGAGAAAATAAATTACTTACGAATAAGAATGATAGAATTATTGTTAATCCTGCGAACGATTTTTTCATGAATTCCTCCAAGTGTTAGTGATTTCAGTAACCATAATAAAAAAAAATAATTGTCAAAAAAAGATTTATATTAACTCTATTCATAATAAAGAATTACGCAATGAAAATCGGTATTTTACCAAATACAGCCAAAGCAAACGTAATTAATGTTGTAAACGAAATAATCGCAATACTTTCGGCTAATAAACTACGGTATAAAATAAGTGAGTCACTATTAAACAATTATCCTAATCTTTCAGGAAATTTAGCTCAAAGTGTTTTCCAACCTCATGACGAATTGTTCAGTTCAAACGACATAATTATATCAATCGGGGGCGATGGAACTATGCTTACAACAGCATACGAAGCTCGTAATTACGATACTCCAATGATCGGCATTAATATGGGGAAACTGGGATTTATGGCTGAGCATGATATGAAGAACATCCACCGGATGATTGATGAGATTAAGAACGGAAATTACGTTATTGAAGAACGTATGGCCCTTGAAGCTGTTTGCCTTGGTGAAGAAGAGAATAGTCTATTTGCTATAAACGACATTGTGATTGATAAGGGCAGATGGCCGAAAATGATTGAGCTGACTATCAAAGTAGATGATGATTACGTTACAACTTTTTCTGCGGACGGAATAATTGTAGCAACACCGACGGGCTCTACCGGTTATTCTCTTTCTACAGGCGGACCAATAGTTAGTCCGAAAATTAACGCAGTTACTTTAAGCCCAATCTCACC
>JANQLA010000415.1 GCA_028280855.1 Melioribacteraceae bacterium | reverse complement strand
CAAAAGCTTTAATGTTGTTGGCTCTTAACTCATCGGCTAATCCATCTACTAAAGGCTGCTCCGGTCCTATTATAACCAAATCAATCATATTTTGCTCACAAAACCTTACTATTGTGGAGTTTAAGCTATCACTAAGTTTAACGTTCTCTGCAATTTTTTCTGTTCCGGGGTTTCCCGGAATTACAAATAATTTAATATTTTCATCAGATTCATAAATTCTTTGGGCAAGTGCATGCTCCCTGCCGCCTGATCCGATTATTGCTACTTTTTTCATTATTCTTCTCTTAAGTGAAATTGAAATTGCTGCGTTAGTTGTTTTGTTAAGTAATCCCTATCATGATTCTTTACAAAGTCATCATTTGGTTCAGGAACATCGTTTTTTTCAAACATTTCATATATTTTTATAAATGCGTTTCTAATCTCTTCAATATTATCAGGAGATGTAATTATTGAAGAATTATATTCTTCTGCCGAACTTCTGGAGGCTCCATCCGGAACTGTTGCCAATATTAGTTTTTTTGTGCCGAAGTATTCATACAATTTCCCCGCAGAAACAGTACTCATATTATTTCCGGTGCCAAGCATTACCCACAACACATCAGTCGAGATAATTTTACGGAGGACATCTTCATGATTCATGTAACCATGTATATGTGCAAATCTATGCAAATTGTATTTTTTAATTATCTTCTCATTTTCACGCCTAAAGTGTCCTATGAAATGAAGTTCAAATCGTTCAGCTATTTCAGGATGCGAATTCGTTAATAGCTTAAACGCTTTCAGAAAGTACTTAGGTGTAACATTTTCGTAAAAAATCCCTGAATAAGTTATTCTGATTTTTTTCAAGAGCCTTTCATCTTGCTCATGTTCTAGTCCTTCAAAATCCAGTGGATCATATCCGTGGGAAATAATTGATACTTCTTCGAATTTCAGGAAAGGATAAGTTGTAAGTAATTTTTCTTTGATATTCCTGTTCACAGCAATTATATGATCGGCATTACGAAGCGCACTGTCCTCAAGCTTTTTGTGTCGCATTTTATGATAAGGAGTTGGGTAATAGGCAAAGTGATTTCCATACCATAAGTCCCTGTAATCAACTATTAGCGGAATATCGAATTCTTTTTTAAGCCTGTTTGCCAGTCTAAAAGAAGAAAAGGGAGGAATCGAAACAAATATCATATCGTATTTTTCCTCGTTCAGCAAACTTTTAGCCTTCTTATAAGCCTTTAGAGTCCAGGGTACTTTGTTATCAGGTATGAAGAAAGTTTTAGAAAGATTACTTAAAAATTTCCTGATTTTTTCATTCGGCATTCGAACAGTACCAAACTTACTCAAAAGAGAGTTAATATCGAATGAATCAGTTCTTACAACACTTATACCGTTTTGCTCTACCTCCTTCAGAAGCGATAAGTCGTGCGCAAAGTATGCTGTTTTGCCGGTTGTAAGTACTGTTGGTTCCCAATTGTACTTACTCATATATTTGGTGAATTTAAGAGTACGCTGTACCCCGCTTAGCCCCATTGGCGGATAATAATAAGCTATAACAAGTACCTTAAACATCGTAACTCAATAGATTATTTAGAACGATAATTCGGTGATTCTTTAGTAATCATAACGTCGTGAGGGTGACTTTCACGCAATCCTGCCGAAGATATCTTTATAAATTTCGTTTTTGTTTTCAACTCCTCTATATTTTTTGCACCGCAATAACCCATGGCAGCCCTAAGCCCGCCAATAAACTGGTAAACAGTATCAGCTAGAGGACCTTTGTACGGAACGCGTCCTTCAACGCCTTCGGGAACAAGTTTTTTTACGTCCTCTTCGGCATCCTGGAAATAACGGTCTTTACTTCCTTCGTTCATTGCACTAAGCGATCCCATTCCTCTGTAAACTTTGAAGCTTCTTCCTTCGAATAATTCTTTTTCGCCGGGTGTTTCATCAACACCTGCAAAAGTACCTCCCATCATTACTGTATCTCCGCCGGCAGCAATAGCTTTTGCTACATCACCCGTTTGTTTAATACCTCCATCAGCTATTAAAGGAATTCCGCTTCCTTTAATTCCTTGTGCAACTTCCATTACAGCGCTTACCTGCGGAACACCAACTCCTGCAATAACACGGGTTGTGCAAATCGAACCGGCGCCTATTCCTACTTTTACAGCGTTCACCCCGGCTTCTATTAAATCCAAAGCGGCTTCTCTGGTAACAATGTTGCCTGCAACCAACTGGAGATCGGGGTACTTAGAGCGTATTTCCTTAACTGATTCAATTACCCCCGCAGAATGACCATGAGCAGTATCAACAGTTATCACATCAACGCTTGCATCTACCAACGCATCAATTCGTTCCATTGTATCTTGCGAAACACCAACAGCAGCTCCGACTCGCAGACGGCCAAGCTCATCTTTGCATGCATTTGGATATTTCTTCTTCTTGGAAATATCTTTAAACGTTATCAAACCTTTAAGAATACCTCCATCGTCAACCACAGGTAACTTTTCAATTTTATATTTCTGAAGCAACGATTCTGCTTGCTCCAAAGTTGTACCTACCGGTGCAGTCTTTAGATTTTCTTTCGTCATAACATCGCTTACAGACTGCTGCAAATTAGGCTCAAATCTTAAATCACGATTTGTTAAAATTCCGATAAGCCTGTTCGATTCATCAACAATTGGAATACCGGAAATTCGAAACTTGGACATCAATTCAAGCGCGTCCTCCACTTTTTTATCTGGCGAAAGTGTGATTGGTTTGTGAATCATACCGCTTTCGGAACGCTTAACTTTGTCAATTTCTTCAGCTTGCTTTTCAACGGACATATTTTTATGAACAAATCCAAGTCCGCCCTGGGCAGCCATTGCAATAGCCATAGACGCTTCGGTAACGGTATCCATTGCAGCAGAAACAAAAGGAACGTTGATTTTTATATCTGTAGTGAGCATAGAAGTTACATCGACTTCGCGGGGCAGTACATTTGATTTTTGTGGTAGCAGCAAAATATCATCGAACGTTAGTCCCTCGTATAATATCTTTTCGTAGTCCATATTAAATCTCCGCTATAATTAATTCATTTAATCAAAGGCCGAAAATCCTGTAATATCTTCACCGATTATTAGTGTATGCATTTCGTGTGTACCTTCGTAAGTTTTAACGGATTCCAGGTTGTTAGCATGACGCATAACCGGGTATTCGCTAAGAATGCCGTTAGCTCCAAGAATCTCGCGGGCAATTCGTGCAATTTCCAAAGCTTTGTCACAGTTGTTTCTTTTCGCCATTGAAATATGAGTATGCTTTGCTTTGCCGTTATCTTTTAATTTCGCCAGTTGGTAGTTCATTAACTGCGATTTAGTAATTTCCGTTATCATACCGACTAATTTTGCCTGTGTTAGCTGGTACCCGGCAATTGGTTTTGAAAATTGAACTCTAGATTTTGCATATTCAAGGGCCGATTCGTAGCAAGCTAACATCGCGCCAACAACACCCCATGCTATTCCATACCTTGCCTGATTAAGGCACATTAAAGGTGATTTCAAACCACTGCTTCCGTTTAGAATATTAAATTCCGGCACAAAAACATTATCAAGCACAAGTTCGGAGGTAACAGACGCACGCAGCGAGTGCTTACCTTTCATCTCCGGAGCCGTGAAACCTTTGAATTCTTTTTCAACAATAAATCCCTTTATAACCCCGTCAAGCTTGGCCCATACAACGGCAATATCGGCCACCGATCCGTTTGTGATCCACATTTTTGCGCCGTTGAGTATATAGCCACCGTCAACTTTTTTAGCGTTGGTAACCATGCCACCGGGATTCGAACCATAATCGGGCTCGGTTAATCCGAAGCAGCCAATTAAGTTTCCATTGGCAAGTTTGGGTAACCATTGTTTTTTTTGATCATCACTACCAAACGTAAAGATCGGGTACATTACAAGAGCGCTCTGAACGGAAACAAAACTTCGTACACCGCTATCACCACGCTCAAGCTCCTGCATTGCTAATCCGTAAGCAACGTTGTTAAGTCCCGCACAGCCGTATTCTACTGGAAGGGTTATTCCAAACAATCCCAGCTCCGCCAACTTGGGAATCAGCTCATTAGGGAAAGATCCTTCGAGATACTTTTCTTCGATAACGGGAAGTACTTCGCTTTCAACAAATTGTTTTACCGAGTTACGGACGAGTATCTCATCTTCTGATAAGAGAGATTCTATGTCAAAATAATCGATGTTCATTTAACAATACTTCCTAAAAATTTAGCTCGAAAAATAAGGAAAGAATATTAATCTTTATAATTTTTTTGAATTCAGAATTCTAATAAATACTTGTTGAATTAAGTTCGAAAAAACTGTACTAGAAACAGCGCTTACGTAATTTAAAACTGGTTGGCAATATTCTGTTTTAATTTTTGTTAATGAGTTAAATTTTATTGCAGAAAGATTGTTAAAACTGAACTACAAACTCTAATGGGCCTTCTCATAACCTCAATGAACGTAAGATCTTACTGATACAAAAAGTAAAATAGCCTAAAACCGTAATTTTTTATTTTGCTTCGCCCACCTTTGGGAGATTATTCAAAGGCTTCTCAAAATCATTCCAATATTTTAAAAACATATCCCCTATTGACCATTTCACCCAATAGTTCATCTAATTTATAATAAAATTTGTCCGTTCTTAACGGGTCGGAGCCAATGTGCGAAAGTAGTATAAAGCCGTTTAATCCACTTACACTTTTTCCTTCATACTCCAATATACTCGTAAATATTTGATCACTATCTACATAACGTGCTCCCATATCGGGAGTTGTCCAATCAGCATGTGACTTTGTCCCCTGTGTATAGTTGATAAGCGTTAATCCCAGATCTTTTGTCCAACCACTTATAACTGTATTGTACCACTCATAAGGTGGTATAAAAAATTTTGCACTATTCTTACAAATACCAAACTTTGACATTTCTATATAATTATTTATTAAATCTTCTCTAAATTGTTCTTTAGTGACAAGAAGGGAGTCTCTATTGCTCCAAGCAGCATATAGTAGATGCTTATCAGAGTGGGCTCCTAAATAGTGCCCATCGCGTATCAACCTTTCAATATAATTTGCGAATTTCTTGTTTCTATAAAAATTACCTGTAAAGAAAAACATAGCTTTGATACTGTGTTTGTTTAATACTTTTATTATTGTATCGGCGCCATCTGCATAACTATCACCTGTAAATACAAGGTGAATTATTTTCTTTGTTGTATCAGTTCGAACAATGGCGCCTTGATCATATACATAGTAACTTTTATTCTTATCGCTTTTTGTAAGGGATTTTTTTTCATCATTGCAAAAATTAAAAGTGAATAAAAATAATATTAAAATTATACTGCTGCCAAAAGTTTTATTCATTCTCATCACTATTAGTTCCTTTTTTATATATAACTTTTCCGTTCACCAAGGTAGCAAATATCGAGAAATCTTCCTCGAATATTACCAGATCAGCATCATACCCGGTTGCAATGGTTCCTTTTTTATTTCCAACACCAAGCAGTTTAGCTGGTATTTCCGATACTGTTCTAATAGCCTCCTCAAGTGAACACATTGTGAAATCTCGAAATTTTAGAGCAATATTTCTTAAGCTCATAGTTGAACCAATCAATGTTCCATCAAGGTAACGTGCCGTACCATTTTTAGATCGGAATTCTTTCCCGTTGTAAAAATAATTTCCTTCCGGCATTCCAATCGCACTTATTCCGTCTGTAATACATATACACCTGTCTGTGCCGATATTTCTTTGAATCATTTTAACAGTTGCCGGATGCAAATGATGACCATCACTTATAATTTGAACCGTAACCGAATCATTTTCGAAAATTGCAGGTATTGGTCCGGGATTCCTGTGCTCAATAGAGCGCATTGCATTAAAAATATGTGTTACGTGATTTATTCCGGCTTCAAATCCTTCAATGGTCTCACAGTAGTCTGCATCAGAATGAGCAAAAGATGCAACAATATCATTTTGCCTTAGTTTTTTAATTATTTCTTTATTGCCGGGTATTTCCGGAGCTATTGTCATCATGCTTAATGCAGCTTCGGTTACTTCCAAAATTTCATCGAGTCCTTTTAAGGAGGGCGCATAAATGCCTTGTGGATCAAGACCACCTTTCTTTTTAAGATTAATAAACGGCCCCTCCAGATGAAATCCAAGCAAGTTGGCTCCGTCCATTTGTTGATTAACAAATTCTATGGCTCTTTTAAGGTGAGCGTTTCCTTCGGCCGGTTTAACTACTGTTGTTCCCAAGTATGATGTAGTGCCTGTTTCCGCAAGTACCTTTGAGATTGTTGGGATTGCATTTTCGTTATTGTCCAAAATATCAGCTCCTCCGGCACCTTGTATATGCACATCTATAAAACCCGGGGCAATTATTCGTCCGTTTGCTTCAATCAAAACTTCACAGTCCCTCTCAGCATCGCTAAGACTAATCTCAGTTATTAAATTACCATCAATTTCTATGTCGTATTTATTATTACCCGATAAGTCATTGAATAGTCTGCAATTTTTGATTAATAAAGTGTTACCCATCTTGTTCCTTACTAAATGATTGCTCGATTACATGTGCAATCTAATTTTCATATTTGTTAAAATACGTGTGATGAATAGAATCAAAATAGAAAATGTAATTGATCTTATTATACCACTAATACCATCGTTAAAAAAATAGTAAACAGATTTTACATTTAATATCGCCAGTATAGAACTAAAGACTGAAGGAAGAATATAAGCCAACAATGGATTTATTGCCGCAGGCTTCAAAAAAGAAGCCCATGATTTATATCTTTTCATATCTATAAGCCAATATGTGAAACAATAAAGCACGGCGCAAATTGCCGAACTATAAAGTCCCCACGTAGGCGTCGCGTATATTTTCGAAACTCCGTATAAGGGGCTCAATAAATAGCCAGCTGTAAAAAGCATTCCTGCAAAAGCAAGTGTCCACTTTATTTTAGTAGTATCGCTTAATTTAAGATTATCGCTTGTAAATATTAATGAAACAATAATTCCCGCCACTACTATTGAAGAATGCGTTCCTATAAAGGGTCCGATTAATACAATAATTTTTATAAAATTTAAAAATTCCAATGCACCAGATCTATCACCGATGAACAGAATTATCAATAAAGCCAATACGCCCGTATGCGCAGTTAAATTATTTTTGAACAACAAATAAACTAATGAAGCTGTTAAATATGCCCATCCGATCAACCCGAGAATGCCCCACCACTTCGGCTCCATCCATGAGATATCATTAACCGTTCCACCTCTATAAACCGTAGCTAGTAACACCAGAGTAATAATTCCAACTATACGTAAGAAAATGAAAAGTTTTGCTTTCATACCTTCCGATTCAGGATATGAATTCCAGACAAGTATAGCTGCAAGAAACATAAGAAGGGTCCAAACGGATTTATTAATACCAGAGAATTCCTCGTTAAGACTTCCAATATTCACCATAAAAAAGCCCAAAACCAGTAGACCTAATACTCTTACAAATAAACGGTAGAATATTTTTGCATAAGGCTCACCGCTTATAATTCTTTTATTTAATGCCAGAGGTATTGACATGCCAACTATAAATAAAAATGCAGGGAATACAATATCTACAAACGTCATACCGTTTGCATCGGACGGCATATGCTTCAACCATTGAGGCAGGTTAGTAACCGAAGCTACGTCATTTACAAAAATCATTACAAGTATTGTTAATCCGCGTAAAATATCAATTGATTCTATACGGCCAGTATTTGGTTTGATCTTCATATTCTTCGATGCAGACATTTGATAACGTACTTTATGCATTACAATAACATCAGGTCAAACGTTAAACATTAGTTAATAATATATACTTCTTACTAATTGCATGACAAGAGATGTGCTGTTAAAATTACTTCCTTGATTTTTGCCCCAACTTCTGCATTAGAGACAAATAATATGTCAGGCTCGCAGTTCCGTCCATTGTAGGCTCATTAGTTGAGTAATCTCCATAGTCGTCATGATATACAGCAATACCGTTTTGAAATTGTGCATATTCGTCTTCTTCAATTAGTCTGAGCCAGGCAAGTCTATTGAATATGGTTTTATATACAGGTCCGTCAACCAATCCGCCGGTAGTTTGATAACCTTCGACCACAAGCAGTGATGAATGCGGATGTTCCGGGTAATCGCCGTGCTTGGGCAACTCTACTATCATACTTGTTCCCCACGGATTGCATCCGAACAACCAATCGCGCAAAGCTGCTTCCATCTCGGCATAAGTATCATCGCCGGATAATTTGTAATAAAGATGCGCTTGTGTAATCATTGCAGCAACAAGATTGTTAGAGCACCAGATAAACGGAACACCAAAAAGAAAAGGATTATTTTTGCCTTTCTCATATACATTATTTAATCCACGTCTCATATAATCCTTGAATTTTCTGGAAACGTATCCTTCACTATGGAAAGCGGTGAGGTAATGCCCCAGGTTAACAAAAGGATACCATTGATAGTGACGCGCTGTATCTGCTCCCATCCAAGGAGTAACAGGTTCAACATCACCCCAGTAAGCTGCTTCTTTAAGGTATTGCTCATCATTGGTTATTTCGTATAGTTGCGCGGCGGCAAGTTCAAGATCATCAACATAGTTATCTTCCTCGTAAAAGTAAGGAGACTTATAACATGCGGTTTGAGTTGTACCTAAATCAGTTTTTGCGTAATTATAAGCTTCCTTAGCTTTCTTCTTTAATAAATCTATTAATTCAGGGTAAAATTCCTTTAATACTTTAGAGCCAAGAGCAAATGCAGAAGCATACTTTCCAGCAGTAGAAGAAACTCCTTCGGTTCTATTTTTGTGCTTGCTTAATCCCTGAGATTTACCTGTTACAAAATATACCGGTCTGCCAAAAGGTTGCCCGTAGTTTACGGAATCTTTGTTCGGTAATCTGAATCCCGCGTGATCCCTATCGTCGGCAATTTGATTGAACATAATGCCATATTCCGGGTTCATTTTCAGCAGCCAATCGATGCCCCACTTTGCTTCATCAATAATATCAGGTATTCCGTTTGATCCGGGCATTCCATCCTTGTCATAATTATCCTTGAAGGAATCTGGGTTTTGAGTATATGCAAACATCAATTGATAAGTAGCATTTGCCGAAGTTGTTAAGTATTGAAGATAATCAGTCGCATCATGCCATCCGCCCGTAACATCTATGTACTCGTTCTCTCTCGTAAGATGATCTACTATAAATCCATCTTTAGTATGGCAAGAATCCTTAAGAAACGGATTATAACCACAACGCTGCTGTCTCATATATTGAAGTACAAAATCTGCTGTACCGTCATAAACATTGTTGTTTATTATAAAAACAGGTGATTTAGCTTCTCCAGTCTTAATATAATATTCTCCCCTTGTTTGAAAGTTACTGAAATCTAACCTGAAGGAATTTTTAAAACCCCAGATTTCTCCGTATTCTTTTACACTAGCACTTTCCCAAACTACTTTATTATCAGTATCACATATCTGGAAGCTTTGTACTGAAACATCTTCCTGGCTTATTAATACCGCAACCTTGATTGAATTTTCCAGGTAACCGAGTTGATTAATTCGTATCCATGTTTCTCCAATAATTGCAGCTGAAAATAAGAAATGCATAATTAACATTTTACCCAATATTGACCTATTCATTTAGAACCTCTATTTACTTTTTATTTGACTTATACATTTGCGAAAATAAATTTCTATTTAAGCAGTAATACCTTAGTTGTTTTTGTAATATTCCCGGAATTAAGCACAACAATATAATTACCGCTCGTTAAATCAGCTCCGCTAAATCTTGTTTCATATGTACCTGTGGCATAGTCTTCCCAAAGAGGAATTCCAACGGACAGTAGCGGACCAGTTATATTCGCCTCAATATAATAGTCGGGTTTATTACCAAATGAATATTGCGGGTGCTGAAGTTTCCATAGCCGTAACTTTTGTAGTGGATCAAGTCCCTCGTCCGCTTCTCCTCCGGAACTGGAGTCTGCCCACCTTGTAAAGTTTCGTAATTCTTCAGGCAGCAATGAATTAGATATACTCATCCCCATTGCGTATTCACCACTATATACACGGTATATTAGCGATTCGCTACTCCAGGGATTTGTACCGAAAAAGTATTTCTGTCCGCCATGTGTTATATTAACTTTAAATGAAACTGTGTATCTTTCCCTCACTCCTTCCTTGGCTATTACGTTCAAAAGCCCCGATCTAATGTTTCCATACTTTACCTCAAATCCGCCCGTAAGGACTTGCACCTCCTGAAGAGCGAGTGAGTTGAAGCCTAGATAAGAATTTTCGGAATGAGGGTCCTGTATTGATATGCCGTCAATACGAACATCAGTTTCACGTATTTCTCCCCTTACACTTAGACCAGCACTCTGCGCACCACTCACCAATTTTATTCCCTTTATATTGTTGATGAATTCATCTACCCTTAGTACCGGCATAGATTCTATTCTTTCAGCATTTACGATTTCCTGTGTAGCCGATACGTCTTCCCTATTAACTTTCTTTTCAGCCAGTACTACAATTGCTTCCATCTCTATTGATGATACGGACATTGCAAAGTCTAGGCTAACAGTCCTGTCAGAATTTACAATTACTTCTTTCTGAATTAGTGTTGAATATCCCACCATGCTTGCTTTAACATTGGAGAGACATAAGAATAACATAATATCACTCAACATCGTAAAAGGCTCCGAGAACTACATTTGGAATGTTTGAAAGGATTTTATGAGTTACTATTACGTTTTCACCAGGTAAAGGTTCTCCCGTAGATGCATCCAAAACTTTTCCGGCAATCTTTCTGCTTCCGGCGATTACACTGTCGTGAGAAAGTATAATAAGCAACATTAGTAATATAATTTTAGCGTAGGAATATCTTAGTATAGAGCTGTATTTCATGTTCAATCCCGTTTGTTTTTGCTACCTTTGTTTTATCTAATGTTGCAAAAAAAATTCGATTAACTACTAATTCCCTTTTCTTGTTGCTCGAAACTAGTCTAATGAGATAATGTTTCTCAATAAAATATTTATTTAAAGAAATTTGTTGCGACTTGACATTTTTTTTTATATCATTTTTGTTTTTGAGAACTTGTCAAACAATTATAAGACTCGAATTTTATCAAAGTTTCCAAATTAAAATCTGATTTTATGTATCAGTCCCGGGTTGTAAGAATTGATCCATAAAATTTACATTCTGACGCTCTTGAATTTAGTTGTAGAACACATACAGCTATATTTTTAGATCTGTGATAGGAATACAGTTATGGCAATTTTAGCCTTAGATTTGGATAGCATCGGCTTAACTTGTGCAGCCTTGGGTTCGACGGGAAAAATTCTGAAACAAGTTAATACAAACATTTCGGAAAAAGCGGGTTCTGAAATTAGCATAGTTATACAGGAAAATATTTCTATAATACTTGATGAATATAAAACTAAACCAATGCGAATCAAATCGGGCGGCATATCAGTGCCTGGAATATATTATCCGCAGAACGGGCGTGTCTGGGCACCTAATATATCGGGCTGGGATGATTATCCCTTGAAAGATGATTTACTTGGAATAATAAGAGAATATAATATACGCATTAGGATTGCCAGTAAACGAACATGTAACATTTTAGGTGAATCCTGGCTGGGCGCTGCAAAAGGATTAAAGAATGCAATTTACTTTTCGGTTAGCAACGGTATCGGCGCAGGAGTATTAGTCGATGGCAAAGTTTTGCATGGTTTTAATGATGGTGTTGGCGCTGTTGGCTGGTTGTCGCTTAATTCATCCTACAATGAAATATACAAAGAGAAGGGATTTTTCGAATATCTTGCATCAGGCCGTGGTATGATAAACCTTACGAATGAGACCGTAGACAAAAATCGTGATTATGCAGGCCTACTCAAAACCTTACCTCAAGAGGATCTAAAGAAATCGGTAGATATAATATTTGAAGCATATTTTAACAAAGATCCTGTTGCGACAAAGGTTGTAAAAAAATGTGTAGACTACTGGGGAATTGCAATTGCCAACCTAATAAATCTTTTTGACCCTGAAAAAATTATATTTGGCGGCGTAGTTTTCGGGCCTGCTCTAGAGCTGCTTGACAAAATAAAAAAAGAATCCGAAAAATGGGCTCATCCCCAATTTATCGAAAAAGTTAAATTGGTACCCTCAAAACTTAAAAACAATTCCGCTCTATTTGGGGCAGGGTACCTTGTCAACAAAAAATTCTAGTTCTTAATATATTTTTAATAAAAGTCAACAAGTATTTTAAATTTTATTTCTGATAGGACGGAAACTTACTCTCTCTTAAATTGCATCGGTAATCAATCTTTAATTTCACAATCCATGAATTAATATGTACGTTATAGCTCAAGACCTAGGTGGAACAAAATTGTCCTCTGCAATATTTGATAGCTATGGTAAACATTACTTTAAAGATAGCATACCACTTGAAGGGCGAACCGCTAACAAAGTAGGTCAGCTAATTATACAAAAAAATCAGCAGCTTTTTGAACTTGCTGCAAACGATAAGTTGTCAATAAGTTCTATCGGTATTTCCGTTCCCGGTATCTACCGTAAAACGACAGGAACAGTATGGGCTCCAAACATAACCGGTTGGGATAACTATCCTCTACTCTCTGAACTAAAAGGCTCTGTACAAAATGAAAATATTCCAATAAATATTGAAAGCGATAGATCATGTTATATTCTTGGTGAAACTTGGCTTGGTGAAGCAAAGAACTGTAAAGATGCAATTTTTCTGGCTGTTGGTACCGGTATAGCTGCAGGAATAATCATCAATGGTAATATTCTTCACGGCTCAAATAATATTGCTGGTTCTTTAGGATGGCTGGCACTTGACAGGCCTTTTTTAGAAAAGTATAAATCATGCGGCTTCTATGAGTTTCATGCATCAGGCGAAGGACTTGTAAAAGTAACAAGGGAATTGCTTACAAGTAATAAAGAATATACCGGAATTCTGAGGGATAAAAATATTCAGGAAGTTAATTCATACAACCTTTTTGAAGCATACGCCATGCGTGATGAAATAGCCATTAAAGTATTGAATCAAGCAATTGAACTTTGGGGTATGTGCGTAGCAAATCTTGTTAGCATTTTCAATCCGGAAAAAATCATTTTCGGAGGCGGTGTATTTGGACCGGCCATCCAATTTTTGAATAAAATTTTGTTCGAAGCTAAAAAATGGGCTCAACCTCTTGCAATTAAGCAGGTAGAGTTGAAAGCATCAAAACTACAAGGCGATGCCGGTTTAATTGGCGCTGCTTATACTGCCGTTAAATCTGTAAAGAAAATTTAATGACATCCAGAGCAATATTAAATGTATAGTAAAAAACTTGTCTTTTTAAGTGCTTGTGCAGGAATGCTCTTATTCGGTATTTCCATGATAACACTTGGTTCGGTATTACCTTCAGTTACATCAACTTTTAACCTAGATGGAATTGCTGCCGGTATACTTGCATTACTTCTGCCGCTAGGAATTTTAATAGGCTCATTATTATTTGGTCCAATAGTTGACCAATATGGTTTTAAACCTTTATTAATTGTTAGTTCGCTTTGTGTTTTTGTAAGCTTGGAAATACTTGCATTTTCGGAATCATACTTTTTTGTACAAACTTCCATTTTCATAATTGGTATTGGCGGTGGAATCTTAAATGGCGCTACCAATGCGTTAGTCGCCGACATTTCGACAAACGGCAAAAGTGCCAACCTTAGTATTTTAGGGGTATTTTATGGAATCGGTGCACTTGGAATGCCGGCTATACTTGGGGCATTTCCCGGAATATCAAGTAATGAAACTATACTATCGACCGTTGGACTATTTGTATTATTACCAGTGCTTTTTTTTATAGTAATAAGATTTCCCGAACCCAAGCAACCACAGAACTTTTCCTTCAAACAAAGTTTTTCACTATTCAAAAACCCTGTTCTTTTATTGCTGGGATTCTTCTTGTTTTTTCAGAGCGGTGTTGAAGGATTAGTAAATAATTGGACTACTTCTTTCCTGATTGATAAATTCAACGAATCCCAAGATGATGCTCTCTTTACTTTGTCTTTATTTGTTCTTTCTTTGACTATTACAAGATTATTGTTGGGTGCAGTGCTCAAGAAAGTTAAACCAAGTGTCGTGCTAATAACTTGTATAGTAGTCGCTTTACTAGGAAGCATACTTATTTGGTACTCGTCTTCACTACATACTGCAACTACTGGATTTGTACTATTGGGGATAGGATTAGCGTCCGGTTTCCCAGTTATACTTGGGTATGTAGGAGATTTTTTTGCAGAGTTATCAGGAACTGCCTTTAGTATTGTTCTCGTAATAGCGCTTATCGGCAATATGATAATTAATTATTTAATAGGATTTTTTGCATATATATATGAGATTTCTATTTTATCATTCATCTTGTTTATTTGTTTAGTAAGCATGTTAATTCTATTTCAATTTGCTACTAAGCTTATATCACGAAAATTATAAATTTTATAAACGCTATAG
>JANQLA010000381.1 GCA_028280855.1 Melioribacteraceae bacterium | reverse complement strand
TAATTTTCTTAATATTTATCATAATCATGATCTTAATAGGGTATTGAAAAAAGATCAAGATCCGTTCGCCTAACGGGCCGGCTACGGTTAAGTATTGTATACTTACATCTTATGCTTTATCACTTTCACTTAATCTCTCCCTTCCTACTACTCATAGTACTTTTTCTCAATTGCAGTGTACTATAAAAGAATTACAAATCGATGAGGTGGGTGATGATCAAAAAATTTACTTTTATACTTATTCTTTTAACTTCGAGCTTTGTTTTTTCACAGGCTAGCGAGTGGGAATGGCAAAATCCGGTTCCTAATGGAATTACGTTTAACGACCTGGTAGCTATCTCGGCGGATGAAGTAATGTTATTCGGACATTCGGGGGCTATCCAAAAAACAGTTGACGGTGGAGCAAGCTGGACTGTTCTATATGTCGACCCGAGCTACAGGGAAATTGAAGCTGCGTTTTTTGTTGATGCGCTAAACGGGTATATCTGCGGTAACGATGGTTTAATAATGAAAACAAACGACGGCGGGGCATCCTGGGCAAACGTTGATGCGCCAAATGACGAACGCTTATACGACATAGCTTTTGTGAACCCGGATACGGGTTATGCAGTTGGGTCTAACGGTACAATCTGGAAAACAACCGACGGAGGCGCTAACTGGGAAGCTTCCGTATCGGCAATTACAAAAACCATCTACTCTATCTATGCCGTAGCAGCAGATAATATTTACATCGGTGCAACTAAAACCGCCGAGCAAAATTTAATTAGGTCAACCGATGAAGGAGCTACATGGAATGACGTAACGCCGGCATCTTTAGTTAATTACAGTTCTATCAGAGAGATGTCATTTCTTGATGCAAATACAGGCTGGCTTTCCTGCCAGAATGGTGATGTGTTTTACACCGTAGACGGGGGTGCAAACTGGAATAGTACGCCAACCGCTGTTAGCGTGGCCTACTCAGTATTCTTTTATGATGCATTAAACGGTTATGTAACAAACAACGATGGATCAATTTTTAAGACAACCGACGGCGGGGTTTCCTGGACGTCCCAGGAAGCGGCTATTCAAAGCTTGTATAAAATAGGCGGCGTAGTTAACGGTACCGTTACTTTATATGCAACAGGAAAATACGGAACAATACTTAAAAGTGTTGATGACGGAGCAACATGGACGCCATTGTTTAACGCTGTTACTCAATACGATGCAAGGGCTATTGATTTTATGGATGCTAACCTCGGCTACGCAGGTGTTGGAACATCAAGAGATTTCGGCTATATGCTGAAAACCACTGACGGCGGAAATACCTGGCAGCAACTGGAATATAACCTGGGGGGACAGGTATACGCGTTTGATGTTGTTTCCGAAAATGTTTGGTACGTCGGTAGAAGTAGAACTGTGAATATGTATAAAACCACAGACGGTGGTTTAACTTATGAAGAGCAAGCGACCCCGGCCACGGGTTCTACAAAACATTTTTATGACGTAGGTTTTATTGATGAAAATATAGGTTATGCATCCCGCAGTAACGGGGAAATAATGAAGACCACCGACGGGGTTAACTGGGAAAGCGCTAACTCTCAACACGGTACTAAAAGTGTCTATAGTATAGCAGTACTTGATGCGCAAACTGTTATTTCCGTTGGTTCCTCTGCACTGGCTTATAAAACCACAGACGGCGGTGAGAATTGGACCCAGCTAAATACAGGTATTGCCGGTTCATATTTTACGGTAGAATTTTTCGATGATAAGGTTGGATATATTGCCGGTTACAGCAGCCCTTACCCAACCCTTTCCAAAACAGTTGACGGTGGAGATACATGGACTCCTGTTGAGTTTCCCAGCGATTTTGACAAGTTCGGCAGCGCTTGGGGAATTGGATTTGCAAATCAAAACTCGTTGTGGCTTACTATGCTTAACGGTGATATTATTTATACCGAAGACGGTGGCGCCACATGGTCGGAATACGATAAACTATCATCCAACGTAATTTACGATATTAGCATAGTGGGCGGCGATATATGGGCAAGCGGATCAGGTGGAACAATTATGAAAGGCTCGGTGCCAATGTCAAGCTTGAATGTTGAACCGCAAATCCTTTCTGTCGTAGACATTCCCGAAGACCAGGGCGGCAAAGTCAGGCTTGCAATTTCAGCCAGTTCCAAAGACGTTCCGCAGTATAATGAGATACAGAGTTATACTGTTTGGCGTGAAAAAGAAAACGGCGGCTTCGACGCACTCGGTTCATTCAATGCAGTACAGAGCGAAGAATATTATTTCGTTGCTCCAACATTAGGCGATTCGACTGCTGAGGGAATATTGTGGTCGACCTTTAAAGTTTCAGCTCATTCGGTTAATCCCAACGTGTTCTATTACTCGAATCCAATGAGCGGTTACTCGATTGATAATATTGCTCCAGGTGCACCCGCAGGATTAAAAGCCAACCCGGGAGAAAACCAGATTATTGTTGAATGGAATGCTAACAGCGAAAAAGATTTTCAGTACTTCGCTGTTTATCGTTCAACCGAGCCTGACTTTAACCCTGCCGGAATGGAACCGGTTTATACAACGGATGACACTAGCTTTGTTGATACGGAAATTGAGCTTGATGTAAAATATTACTATAGAATATCCGCTTTTGATTATGCCGGCAACGAAAGTGTGTACTCGGAAGCTGTGTCGGGAGTAATCGTAGGAGTTGAAACAACGGAAACGGGAATCCCCGATGAATATATATTATCTCAAAATTATCCCAACCCGTTTAACCCCAGCACTACCATTAAGTACGGGTTACCACATGAAAGCAGTGTAAAAATAGTAATCTACAATTCACTTGGCGAAATAGTAACGGACCTTGTTAACGCACAACAAAACGCCGGGTATTATAATATTGTCTGGAGGGCGGATAATTTATCTTCGGGAATTTATTTTTATTCCGTAAAAGCATCGCCGGTAAATAATGAAAATGGATTCTTATCGGTAAGGAAGATGATGCTCATTAAATAAGTTGTTGATTGATTCTATTGGTGAAATGGTACTGGATGAAGGTGCTTAGGGTTGACCTTAAAAGAATTCGTTCCCTTTTGGTCAACCCTAACTTTTATACGGCAACTTATTTCAAACGTGGAATCTTATTCGCGCAAGTATAATATCGTCTTTTATTTGAATGATTGAGTATATGAAGCTTGTTAAAATACTAATACCGATATATGTTTTTATTGTATCGGCTATCGGTCTCTATGGCCAAAGCACGGTCTATACTTTACATAACAACCTGTCTAATTCAGATCAGCCTTCTAAAACTATTTTCACAAAAAATAATTACGATTCAACTGCTGTTAAAAGTAGCTCTGATAAAAAGCCCGGCGGCAGCGCCCATGAAAACAATAATGATATAACCGGTAGAGACTTTTCTTTTGAGACAGGGGAAACTTTTAATAGCGAAAACCAGCGGCTTATTTACTACCGGGTTCCCTTCATGAATGAAATACTTCAGAAAAGAATCACAATAAATATTGAGAATAGTCACCTGGTTGATATTCTTAATAAGTTGTCTGATTTAACCACCGCCAATTTTGTGTATGACGATCAACTGGTTAATATCGACAACTTAAGTTTGAAAGCAACGAATGAAACTTTTGAAAACGTGTTGAAAAACCTTTTAGGTAAACACGATATAGGGTATACGATAATTAACGGAACGAACATTGTATTAGCGCACAATAGTACGTTACAAAAAAGGACCGGTGGAATATTAGGTAAAATAACTGATCAGGAAGGCCGGCCTCTGATTGGTGCAAATGTTATTATACTTGAAAATAGAATTGGAGCTGCATCCGGAAGTAAAGGCGAATACGTAATTGATAAATTAAAACCGGGCGCTTACAAAGTAAAAGCTTCATTCATCGGGTATAACAGCCGGACTGAAGAAGTTGTAATAATTGCCGGCAAAAAAACCGAAGTGAATTTTGTACTGAAATCAGAGTCTTTTACCATAGGCGATATTAAAGTAGTATCGCAAAATGAATTTATACCGATTGACCCGGAAACAAAAACAAAAGTTAGCTCAGGTGAAATTCAGCATATTCAGGCTTCAAGCCTAAACGATGTTATGGAATTAACACCGGGAGTTAAAACTTCTAACCCTACTTTGAATAACGCTGAATATGCTACTATTAGAGGCGGAGATGCTTTAGGTACTCAAATTGTTTTGGATGGTGTGCCGGTCTCTAATAATGTTAATTTACAGGAGGGCATAGGAATAATTAATTCTAACAGCGGGGTTGATCTTAGGTCAATACCGGCCGAAAATATTAAAGAAGTTGAAGTGATTAGAGGTATACCCTCCGCACAATTCGGCGATTTGATAGACGGTCTTTTGCTCGTGAAAACAAGAGCAACTGCTCATCCACTTCGTGCAAAACTAAAGTATAATCCTAACGTATATGAGACTAATTTAAGCAACGGAATTAAACTCGGCAATTGGGTCTTTAACGGCAATCTTAATATTGCCTCGTCGGACAGGGACTTTCGGATTGAGGGCGACGGCTATACTCGAGTAGCTGCACAACTGACTTCGGAAACCGAGTCCGAAAGTTTTCACTTCAAAAATATATTGTACTTCACAAGAACATTCGATGAAAAAAAAGAGCTTGAAAGCGATGCGGCGCGCAACGCCTGGTACAACAGGGATCTTAATCTAAAATACACAGGTAACTATTCGTATTTATTTTCCGACTTAAGCAGGTTTGAAACAAAACTTTCAGTTTCATATACCAGGCGAAATTCATACGATCAAAAACTTATTTCGCGGGATAATATTGTTATCTCCGACAGGATAACCGAAGGCACGCAACAAGGGCGGATAGTTTTCGGGACTTATCTTGGTAAAAAAAGAATTAAGGGAGATGAATGGAATATTTACGCCGATCTTAATTATAAATTCAGATTTTTTACCGATGAATTCTTACATAGCTGGATAGCCGGTGTTACTTATCGAAACGATTTTAACAAAGGGGAGGGAATTATTTTCGATCCTTTGTTTCCGCCGTCTTTATCAATACCTTCACCGCGCGTAAGAACTTTTAGTGAGATTCCGCACTACAACATTTTAAGTATTTATCTTGAAGATAGAATTGCAGGAAGATTATTTCGCCCGTTCACATTGCAAATAGGTGCGCGTTACGAAATCTATCGTCCCACGGGCTTCAACATAAAAGGACTTTGGGGCAAAGGCGATTTGATAGAATCCTCCAACGGAAGCTTCTTGAATCCGCGGCTAAACTTCTCCTATAATCTTTTCGAAAATACTCAAATAAGATTAAGCTACGGTGTTACAACAAAATCACCGCCGCTAGGTATGATATTCGCTCAAGATCATTATTTCGATATTGTTGATACCAACGCTGTTGTTGACCCGCTTCAGCCTGATAAGAATTTTTCACTTGTTTCAACATATGTTAAAAGGGAAGCCAACCCTGAGTTAAAAGCTTATAAACAAAGAAAGTACGAAGTTAGTGTTGATCAGCAAATAGGATCTTTTGGATTTACTCTGACGGGCTTTTTGAATAATTCGGAAAATATGTTTAGAAGGGTTTCCGAACCAACTAAGTTTTTTAGGTATTCATACCCTGATTGGCCCGATCAATCTACTGCCGTACCCAAGGATACGTTGATAGACACATACAGCCGCTATGCAAATTACGGCCGGCAAAAATCAAAAGGCATTGAGTTTTCTTTCAGTACAAGAAGAATACCGGTAATAAACACCGTCTTCAAATTTGATGCAGCCTATCTTATTTCGGAAAACGGCACAACGGAAGATTATTATACTTTTGGAGGCGAACGTTTATTTGATGAATTGGGCGTTAACGTAATACCTATGTTTAATGATTATAACGAAAGCTCCGCTGAAGATTTATTGCTCAATTACAGGTTCGAAATCCAGACCAAATCCCTTGGTATGTGGATTACGGTTCATATTCAGCAGCAATTGCTTGAAATTAATAGAAGAGAAACTTACGATGACGTTTTACCAACGGGGTACTTTACGCCAAGCGGAGTATTGGTCAGAATTCCTGAAAATGAAAGAGACAGCCCGAGATATTCACAATTGAGGAGAACAGTTGAACCATTTGAATTACTTGATGAAGACAGACCTAATAAATGGCTGTTTAATGTTAAAGTTAGTAAATCATTATGGAGCGGCGCTGCTATTTCCTTTTTTGTAAATAACTTTTTTAACAACAGACCTTTGTACAAGTATAGCCGCAGGTCTCCTACTTCTCCAAGCTACCAAAGGAGAAATCCCGCTATTTTTTACGGTCTTGAATTCCACACTTTATTATCAGGACAGTAATGTTTTATAGAAGCCTAAACATAGCGTTTGTTTTGCTCATTATATATGTATCCGGGTGCGATACGATAATTGATACAAAAGAAAAACCGGGGAATGCAGATCGCAGCGCGGAATTCAAAATACACTTGATTGATCAAACGGGCCATTTAGAAAAAATTTACGGACATCCAAATGTTACCAATGCAAACGTCTTGTTGAAATCAAATACTCTTGGTGAAGAATATAACCTGGTTTCCGACGAAAACGGGCTGGTAAGTATCAACAATATTATTTCGGATTTATACCTGGTCTCAACTACAAGGTCAATGACCAGGGATGAGATGGAACATATAACCGGCCATAGGCTGGATTTTTACAGGCTCGTTAATTCAACTATCGGTACGCTGGAACTAAATGCCGGCAACAATCAAATAATAGAATTACCTTTAGATAAACTTACGTTTGATTCACCCATTTTAATTAGCGAGATATACGCCTGCGGGCCGCCCGATGCAGGTCTTTATTTTCATGATAAGTACATCGAAGTATTTAACCAATCGGATTCCATAGCATACCTCGACGGTATAATTATAGCAACTGTTTATGTGAACAGCTACCTTGGAATAAGCTATGAAGAAGATCCCGAATATGTTCACGTAAGAAGAGTCTGGATGTTCCCCGGTTCGGGCGAGGACTACCCGATAAACCCGGGAGAATTTAAGGTTTGCGCTGCAGATGCTATTGATCATAGAGTGAACGCGCCTAACAGTGTAGACCTTTCGGAAGTAAGTTTTGAGTTTTATAAAGACGATGCACCGGATATTGATAACCCCGATATAACAAATATGATAAAAATACATCAAAGGTTCTCTGAAGTTGATTGGCTTATATCCGGCGAGCACGGTGCAATCGTTATTGCCCAAATGAATCCCGATTCTTTAGGATGGTATGATGAGCACAGGTTGATTCCAATAGAATTTGTTCTGGATGGAGTAGAGTATTTAGACGATGTAAGCCGCCTGGATGAAAAGATTCTCACTACGCAGGTTGACGGCGGAGGAACCGGCGGCATTCAATTTTATACCGGGAAATCTATGGAAAGAAAACTAATCCGCGAAAACGGTAAATATAAATTGAAAGACAACAACAACTCCTCGCTGGACTTTCAAATAAACAACCGTCCAACGCCCGAGTATCATAAGGAGATAGGTCCATAGATGTTGCAAAATCTAAAAAAAATACTTTTCCTATCTCTTATATTATCGGTTAATATTAGCGGGCAGGTAATTTATGAGCCCGGTAGTCTTTTTCATTCAATTTTCGAAAACCGGGATAGAGTTAATCCCTATTATGTTGGCAAAAACCCGGCATTTTTATTTTACGACGGTCGCGATCAACTTTTATCGATTCAATCCTCTTTTAATAATTCCGAAGGCAACTTTAAAAGGTTCGTTGACCCCGAAACCAGCCGGTTGTATCAACTTGGTTTTTCGGGTAAAAAAGTTTTGGACTCTACACAGGTTTTCAGGGGAGTTTTTGCAGTTCAAAGAGAAGAGAGAGATAATTGGAATTGGTTTTCAACCAAGAACTATAATACCGGCAATCCTTTTCTTCTTGGAGATAGTACCGGCGGTCGTTACCGGTATAACGGAATATTGATGAAAGCCGAGTACAGCAGTCTTTTGATGCATAAGCTTTTAACGGGTTTTTCTTTAATATATGGAGTTGACGAAGGATTAAAAGAAGTTTCGCCCCGGCCGACTAGTGAGCATAGGGATATTGATTTAAAAGTTGGGTTGGGATACTTATTTGATAAAAATTTTTCAGTGGGTGTTTCTCTCGGAGTGTTTGATTATAACGAAAAAATAAGTTACCGTGAAGACAAAGAGGCGCTGCTTCAGGAAACAATCCTATTCAAATTTAGAGGTTATGATAATCCTTTTGTATTAACCAAAAAAACAGAGACCAGGTATTCATTTCATAACGGGTATTTCGGGGGCATAAATTTATTTTATACTTCAGAAAATTTTTTCACTGTCTCGGCATTCATCGGGAGTGAAATTGAACACCTTTCCATTGAAGATGACGCAAACAATCCGCAGCCTGAAGGATACTGGAAAAATAATACGTACAAAGCCGGCCTTAGGGCAAGTATTGATTTTTCTTCCAAACTTAAGGGGGGCGTTTACTACCGGTACGATTACCGGGAGATGTGGGCCAAGCATCCTACTTTTGATGTTCTGCTTATGGAGAATGAAAACCCGGCTCATCTAATTGAAGCCGGAATTGAATATGAATTTTCGGAATCATTAACCCTGGGTTTTGAAACAGGAGCCGGGCTTGTAGATATCGACTTCAACGATTATTACAGTGATGTTTTTTGGGATGTTGAAGCTCATACAATGATGTTTAAGCTCGGGGCGGATTATCAATGGAACGATAATTTTAATACGTTTTTCGGGTACGGGTTTACAAAGTATAATACCGGTAATAGCGACTTAAGTAGTAACGGTGCGTCGGGTTATTTCAACAATTTTAGAATAGCAGACGTTTTATACTACCAGAGCAGTTTCGTAAATCATTCCGTTTTTTCAAAACTATCTTTTTACCCGGGATTTTTAGGGATAATGAATTTTTATTTCATTTATGATTCTTACTTACCTCAGAACACTATTCTGTTTAACGATACAAAACGGAATTCATTGAACGCAGTCTTTGAATTGAAGATTAAGGCATATTGAGCAAGGAGCAACGGTTATGAAAAAATGTTTAATAAAATCAATCATTTTGGCTTTATTGTTTCTTAATAGTTATGCGCAGGAATGGAGTATAGTTTCAGAACCGGACATTAGAGAAAGTTTAAATGATATATTTTTTCTTGATGCATATAGCGGTTGGGCTGTCGGCGACGGGGGTTTAATCCTTTATACAACTGACGGCGGGGTTACATGGAACGAGCAGAATTCAAATACTGAAAGAGGCTTAACATCAGTGTTTTTTTATGATAACGAAAACGGCTGGGCCGGGACCCTGCAAAGTAACCTTTCCAAACCTTTGGCCGGAGCCATTGTAAGAACAACGGATGCAGGCCAAACCTGGACAGAGATCGATTTCTCCTATTTAGTGCCAAACACAAATTTTACTGCTTGCGACGGGATTTTTTTTACCAGTCCTTTAGTCGGACATATGCTTGCCGGAAAATCAAAACAACATTACATATTTAAAACAACAGACGGCGGGTTGACATGGGAAATAAAGGATTCATTGATTGCCACAACCAATATGCGTTGGTATGATGTAAACTTTCTTAATGCGAACAAAGGTGTTGTTGTTGGTAATAGAAAAGAAATTCAAAAGTATACTACAAACGGCGGTGAAACGTGGATCGCATCCGAGCCGATTAACGACAACTTTTTTAGGGACCTTAGAGCCGTAAGATGGCTAAGCGAGTCAATTGTTCTGGCAATGGGAGAAGGTAATGAATTTTTCGGTGTGCCCACCCCGGTTTATAAATCTTTTGACGGCGGAAAAACCTGGGAAAAGAAAACGCAATTCCCAACAAATAGTTATGATAGAATTAAAGATGCTTACTTCAAGAACCCTGATGAGGGTATAGCAATGGGCAGCAACGGTTTTAGCTATGCCTTTATCTATAAAACTTCCGATGGCGGTGAAACATGGACTGCTTCATCAGCCGATTATGCATTCGGAATAAAAGCGGTTGCAGGTAAAGGCGATACAGTTTATGCGTTGGGTACTTCGGGACATTTTATTAAATCAACTGATTTTGGCGAAACGTGGAATATAATTCCGTTAAAACCGCCGGCCAGTATTTATGGGCTTCAGCTTATAGAAGGAAGAGGATACGCCGTTACCAGGAACAGCGATGTGCTGGTAAACACTGATGGCTCCGGGGCAAAATGGGAATATACTGCGAGCAGCGGACTTTGGAATGCAGAATCAATGTGGTTTTTAAGTAAGGATATAGGTTTCATTCAAAAAGAAAACCGTCATATTGTTAAAACAACTGACGGCGGTTTAACCTGGGATACGGCGCTCGAACCAGTCGTCTTTAGCTCAAGGAATAAAGTTGGAGGCATAACTTTTGCCGATCAGAACACCGGCTATGCATGGATGAGCATTCTCGAGTACGAAGAATACTACGTTTATAAAACCACGGATGGCGGTGATAGCTGGGAAAGAATCTGGCTTACGGCTGGACCAAGTTCTTTATCAGGCGACATTGGTTTCTTTGATGCAAACAATGGTTTTTTAGCCGGCCCGAATGTTTGGTTACAACTAACAACAGATGGCGGGGCTTCGTGGAATGAAGCTGTGATAAATGATTTCCCGGAAAAATTCGCCGGAAATGATTTTGAAGATATTTCAGTAATTGATGAAAATACGGCTTTTGCTATTGGTGAAAAATTTATGCTTAAAACTACCGATAAAGGTAATTCCTGGAAATACGTTGATCATGGAATAACCGGTATTGATTCAAGCTTTTTTACTGTTGCATTCCACGACAACAATGCGGGATATATAGGCTGCTATAACGGTGTAATTTTAGAAACTACGGATGGCGGCAGCTCATGGAGCAAAGACGAAACGTTTAAGGATCAATTTAGTTTCTTTTCCTCCGCATTTAACGAACAAGGAAAGATTTTATTTGGCACCTCCAACGGCCATATAATTGGCTGGGATGTTACCGTTGATGTTAAAGAAGAAAAGGTTGATAGGATACCGTCCGGTTATGTATTGGAACAGAACTATCCGAATCCGTTTAATCCGAGCACAACCATAAACTATTCAATTCCGACTTCCTCCCACCCGCAAACGGGATCTCCGACTTACCAAGGGGAGGGGGTGTCTGTATCATTAAAAGTATATGACATCCTCGGCAAAGAAGTAGCAACACTGGTTAATGAATCAAAATCACCGGGAGCTTACCGGGTAGAGTTTGACGCGAGCAGTTTATCCAGCGGAGTTTATTATTACCAAATGGTAACAGAATTGTTCAGGGAAACCAGGAAAATGCTTCTGGTAAAATGATGCGGTTACATAAACATCGTGCCGGCTGATTGAGTGTTCTGCTAAAGTATTTAAATCGAGTTGTCCGGAATTGTTGCCTGACAACTAAGTTCAAAGGTTGCACAAAAATATAGTGGTTGTTACGTACTGCAACGTGACAGGGAAAAAATACAAGGAGTTCCAAATGAAACAAAAATTTACAGAGTCTTTTGCGAACCGTTCAATTAAAGGAGCATTTCCGCTTACTGTTTATGTGTTAGCGGTAATCTTTTCAGCACAATTATTTGCTCAGGTTAAAGTCGAGCAGCCTAATCAGTTGCACCCAACGTCCTTTGCGATAATAATAGATAAAATAACGTATGAAAAGGCGAACGAGGCGGTTTACGCTTATCGTGATGCGGTAGAAGAAGACGGGCTTTCGGTCTATGTTGTAAGTAATGAATGGAATACCCCGGAAGAAGTTAGGACGGAGGTACTTAAGCTATACAACGGTAATCTACCGCTGGAAGGCGTTGTGTTTGTTGGAGATATACCTATTCCAATGATAAGGGGGGCGCAGCACCTTACTTCGGCATTTAAAATGAATGAGGATAAGTATCCTTGGTTCAGGTCTTCCGTTCCGTCGGACAGGTTTTACGATGACTTCGATCTGAGATTCGATTATCTGTCTAAAGATACTGTTAACAACTTGTGTTTTTACTATTCATTGCGTGAAGATTCTCCTCAAAAAGTAAGCAGGGATATTTACAGCGGGAGAATTATCGCCCCGGTTAAAGACGATTCTAAATATGAATTCGTGAAAAACTTTCTTTACAAAGCTGCCGAAAATAAGAAAGAAGCTAATGCCATAGATAACATGATGGTCTATACGGGCTACGGGTACCATTCTGAATCGCTAACTTCATGGACGGATGAGCACATTTCTTTAAGGGAACAATTCCCACAATTGTTTAAGCCCGGCGGAAAGTTAAACTTTCTCAATTTCCGTATGAGCAGGAAAATGAAAGAAATTGTGATGACCGAATTGGAAAAACCGGAACTCGACATCGCGGTTTTTCATGCACATGGTAACCCCGATGTACAATATCTCGATGACTATCCGCCTGCCGAACAGATAAGTCAAAATGCTGAATCAATTAAAATGTTTTTAAGAAGTAAGCTGCGTTCGGCTAAGCGAAGAAAAAGAGATTTGCAGGAAGTAAAAAATTATTACATAACGCACTTCGGAGTTTCCGAGAAATGGTTCGAAGGAGCTTTTGAAGATTCTCTTCGTGTTGCCGATTCATTATTCGTGTATAACCTTGAGCTGCATTCAAAAGACCTTGAGTTGTTTGCTCCACAGGCGGAACTTGTAATGTTCGATCAGTGTTTCAACGGTTCTTTTCACAGGGAAAATTATATTGCCGGAAGATATCTTTTCGGAACGGGCAACACGATTGCAGCAATTGCAAACTCGGTTAATTGCTTGCAGGATAAATGGGCTAACAAATTTTTGGGATTATTAAACTACGGGTTGCGAATCGGGCAATTACATAAAAACTCCGCTTATATTGAAAATCATGTTCTCGGCGATCCAACATATCGCTTCGCAAATAAATCAAGCCTGGACATAAACCGGCTTGCTGTTCTAGAGAAAGATAACGTCAGCTTATGGAAAGAATACTTAACGAAAGATGAAGAACCTTTAAGAGGGTTTGCAGTCTATAAATTATTCGGGCTATTGAACGAGGATTTTGAAGACGACTTAATTGATATTTACAAATCCGATCCGTCTTTTAATGTAAGGCTGCATGCTTTCAGCTCGCTTGCCGAATTAAACTCCCCGGTTTTCCAGGAGCTATTAAAAGAAACAATAAACGATCCCTACGAATTCATAAGAAGAAAGAGCGTTAAAATAATGGGTAAAATCGGTAAGGATGAATACATACCTATTTTGCTAAAACAATCAATTCATGATCCCAGCCCGCGTGTTTCATTTAACGCAAAAACAGCTTTGTCGGTATTAAATCCGTCCAAAGCATCTGAAGCGGCGGAAAAAATAATTGACGGGATGGCCGACTTTATCCCCAAAGAGCTGCTTAGGCAAAACCTGATCCGCAAATTCAACCGCAACGACCAGTGGTTAAATGAAGAGCTTTTGCAAAAGGCTTTTGACGATACACTGAAAATAAGTAAAAGAATTAATTCCATAAGAACTTTCAGAAATTACAATTTTGTTGAAGCAATACCGGAATTATTAGTATTAGCCCAGGATGAAAAGCAGCCAGAAAAACTGCGGTTGGCTGCAATAGAGGCCCTGGGATGGTTTAACTACTGCGATATAAGTGACAAAGTAATTGCAGTCTGCGAAAATTTATCATCACGCGATTCGGTACCCGAAAGTATAAAGGAGGAGGCAGTTAAAACTAAAAACAGGTTGTTAGCAGGATGCAACGTTTCACTCACACCATAGCAACTATGGCGAGCATAAAATGGCTTTATGCAGATGAGTGCTGTAAATGGAAACCCAGTAAGGCTTTTATAATTATCCGGCTTGTTGAAAGCCGGGCAATTAAATTATGCCCTCACAGCGCATTTTTATTCATAAAACAAAATATTATTATGATAGGATAGATTAATAAGGTGACTGTTGCAATCTTTTTTTGTATTGTTAAATGGTACTTAAAAGTCTCATCTTATTTCGGTTTATGAATTTGTCACACGAAATAACGCTCAACGAATTAATCGAAAAAATCAAAGCAAACGATCAAAACGCATTCCGGGTATTTTTCTGTAAAATGCAGCCAAACATTTTTAATTTCCTTTACCGCTATTGCCTGGATTATGATGTTGCAAAAGATCTAACCCAGGAAACGTTTGTTAAATTTTGGCATTCAAGGGATGTAATTGATCCTGCGTGGTCACCAAAATCTTATTTATTCAGGATCGCAAGGAACTTAGCGCTTAACCAGGTACAAAGAAAAGCGCCTTCGGTAAGTTACGACGATAATGAAAATTTACTGGTTGCTTTGTTTAAGCACCCGGGCAAAGAATATGAACAAAAATTCCTGATGAATGATTTCAAAAAAGCTGTTCTGCTGCTTCCCGAAAGGTGCAGGGTAATATTTATTTTAAGCAGGTACCATGACTTTAAATATGACGAAATAGCAAGCATGCTGGAAATATCTATCCAAACCGTAAAAAACCAGATGAACAAATCGTTAGCCATTCTAAGAAAACATCTCTCACGGTACATTGATTGATTTAAACATAGTACTTTCTAAAGTTTATCGTGTAATAGTAATAACTATGCGATAATATTCAGTTACGGAATATATGGGTAAGATAAACAAAACGATTGATTCACAGTTCTTAGTCAGAGTAATAAAAAATGAAGTGAGCCCGGAAGAAAAAGAATATTTTGAATCCTGGCTTAACGAATCCAATAAGAATAAAGAGTACTTTGGTGATTTCCTGTTACTGTGGGAAAAAATGGACCGGGTCGATGTGCCTGAACCGCCTGACACAGCAAAGCAGTGGAATGAAATTTCAAATTTAATTTCCGAAGAGAAACCTAATAAAAACGAAGAACTAACCCAGTCGCAAACCGTGGGCGCCGCTCAACCTCCCAAAGTATATAAAATGAAGTATGATAAGAAAAAACCGGCATCCGTTTCTTCAATAGGTGTTTGGTTTGTTAGAATTGCAGCAGTAATTTTGGTTGCCGTCGGATTACACTTTTTTCTTGATAACACTTCTCAGCAGGTGCCGGTTAGCGGTAACAAGAAGGTCGCAACACAACAAACGTACGAGAGAGTTACAGCTAAAGGTGAAAGAGCCACTGTTCCTCTTGCCGACGGTACGGTTGTATACCTTAATGCGGACAGCAAATTAATTTATCCCCGTTATTTTTTAGGCAATGAAAGAAAAGTTGAGCTGAAGGGAGAAGCTTATTTTGTTGTTGTAAGCGATAAACACAGACCATTCAGAGTCTTTGTAAATAAAACTATAACTGAAGTAGTTGGTACGGAATTCAATATTCGTTACAGGAATGACAAATTAAGCGTTGTTGTTACCAAAGGAGTAATAAATGCTTATGAAGAGAATTCCGAGGAAAAAATACGAGTTGAAAAAGGTGAGATTGTTGGTTTCGAAAATGAAGGTGGCTTTAGTTCTCCTGAGAAAGTTGATGTCAACGAACATATTGCGTGGCGTAAAAACAAACTGGCTTTCAGGAATACATCATTGGAAGAAGTTCTAAAGGAGATTGAAATTTTCTATAACGTGGCAGCTCAGCTCGAGAATGAGAAAGTAAAAAACAGAAGGCTTACAGGCATTTTTAGTACTGATTCGCTTGACGAAGTGCTTGCGGCCGTATCAATTTCACTGGATGTTGAAATAACCCGGAAAGGAAGGAATATTATTGTTAAGTAAATAAATTTATGAATTTCCAGTCAGGGGATTTGAAATGACTGAACTGAAACCCCTAAAAGTATCAATAGTACTAATTGTCTTATTTGCCAACAGCATCTTTTGCCAGGATGAATCGCTCGACAGTCTTAGCGCTTTTTCCAATTATGCTGGAGGTCCTGTTGTCCGCTTTGCCTCGGAAGAACTGGTCAATTTATTTGATTACGGCTCCCCCTTTATGAAAGGCCTGTTAAACAAAAGAGTCACGTTGAATACAAAAAATAGTCATTTGATGGATATTCTTAATGATCTGGCTGAAATAACAAAAGCCAATTTTGTCTATAACGATCAATTGGTAGATATCACCGATATTAGCTTGCAAGCGGAAAATGAAAGATTAGAGAATGTTTTGGACAAGCTTTTGGGTGAGTTCGATATTGGTTATACAATAATTAATAAGAATAACATTGTGCTGGCGCATGCAAGTACAATCCAAAAGAGAACCGGCGGCATAATCGGAAAGGTGACAGGTGAAAGCAATGAGCCTTTAATGGGGGCTAACTTAATAATTTCGGAAAATAAACTAGGTACTGCAACCGACTTAAACGGCTATTATGAAATTAGCAATTTAAAACCGGGTAGCTATACTGTAAAGGCTTCTTTCGTTGGCTATCATAGCCAAACTATAAAAGTAATAGTTGAAGCCGGTAAGAAAACAGAATTGAATTTTGTACTCAAAGTAGAATCATTTGAGATAGGAGGCATAAAAGTAATAGGGAGTTCGGAATTGTTGCCCACCGATCCGAACACAAAGACGAAAATTACCGGCGGTGAAATAGAGCATTACCAGGCTACAAGTTTGGGAGATGTGCTTGACATTGTTCCCGGGATTCAAAAAACCGCTAATCCCGGTCTTAATAAAACTCTTCAGGCCGTAATAAGAAATGATTCCTATGGCGAAGGAGAAGCTTCGAGAAATTTATCAGCATTCGGTACTCAAGTTATTATTGACGGAGCTGTAGAGTCAAACAATGCTAATTTGCAGTTCGAAGTTGCGAATAGCGGATTAGGGGGAAGCACACTTTCGCGTGGTATAGATTTACGCACAATCCCGGCGGATAACATTGAATCGGTAGAAGTGATAACCGGCCTGCCTTCCGTAAGATACGGCGACTTTACAGAGGGTATCATTAAACTCGAAACAAAAATCGGAGCGCGGCCTCATAGAATCAAATTCAAAAACAATCCGCACACAAGCGAAGGAAACCTGGGCGGCGGGATTAGTTTCGACAAAGATGCACTGAGTTATAACCTTAATATTGCACGAAGTGAACGTGATGCTCGACTTGAAGGCGATGAATACACTCGATATACAGGTCAATTAGTTTATTCAAGCCTAATGCTCGATAACCGGTTGAAATCTAATTTCAAGTTATTTGGACAGTTGATTCACGATGAAGAAGAGCCTAAGGGCGATCTATACAGGACGAAAAACTATAACAGAGGTTTTTCAATTGGGCTGAACACATGGGGAAAATATAAACCTGCCGATAGAGTGTCGAGCATTAACTACAACGTTAACGTGAAAATGAAAAGGATCAATTCCAAAAAATCGCGTTTAGTTCAATCAGATTTAAGAATACTACCTACCGGCGACACTGTTTCCACTTACACCGGGGCTGTTAAAAACAGGGGAATTGAATGGACTATTGGGAATAGGCTAGAATGGGAAAATGTTTTTTTTACCGGACCATTAATTCACAAATTTTTAGTAGGAAGCCAACTGCAGTATGACGACAACAACGGTCAGGGTATAGTTCTGGATACTTTGTACAACTACTATGGAGCTAACTCTAGGAGGCGGTCACGCAGCTTTGATGATATTCCCGGCCAGCTATTATGGAGCCTCTATTTTGAAGATAAAATAACCGGCAATTTTTTGCTTGATTTTTCTTTCATGTTTGGGTTTCGATATGAGATGTACAGACCTTATGCCTTTAATATAAAAGGATTATGGGGTGACGGTGACTTAGTAAAATCTCATCAAGGATCTTTCTTTAACCCTCGATTGAATTTTGTATTTTATTTTTCCGAAGATAACCAGTTGCGGCTTAGCGCCGGCAGAACCTCCAAATCTCCGCCAATGAATCTACTATATCCCGGCGATGAGGTCTTTCAATGGCGTAATCCCGTTGATTCTACGATTAATTATTTTAGTTATGACCGAACTTCATCTAATCTGAAAGGCTATAAAGAAACCCACTATGAAGCTTCTTATGACCATAAATTTTTTAACAGAATAGGAACTACTCTTTCCGCTTATTATAAAGAAAGATCGAATCAGCCTTCTTTACTACCACAACCGGTCTTTGTAGAATCTGTTTCCGAAGGTAAAACACAGATTTTTTATGTAGATGAATACAATATTGATAAAAATATTGGAAAGAGCTTTAGTAAAGGAATTGAATTCTCTATAAGAACGGCTAAGATAAAACCGTTAAATATGAATTTTACAGTGGTAGGTTCATATAATTATTCCAACAGGTCCAGTGTTGGCTACTTCTATGATCCTTATCCCGACGAAAGTAAAGGTCAGTTTCCGAATTATCAGGTTCCTAATGCTTCAGCCGATACTCTTATTGGCTGGACTTATCCCAAGGGGGGAAGGTGGAGCGACAGAATTCAGTTGAATTATTATCTTAAATATACTCACCCCGAGCTTGGGCTATGGGTAACAATTAGAGCGGAACAATTATTAAAGGAACGCTCCAGGCGCTATAATATAAAACCTATTGATTATGATATCGCGGGTGAATCAGACATAGAGAAACATAAATTTGATCAAAGAATTATAACAAAACCGAACAAATGGTTATTCAGCATTAATGTTAGTAAGTCTTTATTCGCAGGCGCTGAAATATCGTTTTATGTAAATAATTTCCTTGACGATCCTGCTATTAGAAGATATCGTTTAACACCGACCCAAATCAGAGAAGAAATACGAAACCCGGATTTATTTTACGGCATAGAGTTCAGCATGATGGTTGATAAAATTATTGATTAGAGGAAAAAGTGAACCGAATTAAAATATTCTTAGCGCTTACCATTATTACGGCAATTGGCTGTTCGGAAGACCCGCCGGTGCAGGTTGACGGTTATGCAAAAATTAAAATCGCTGCATTGTGGGATACATCCCCTGTTGATTCTACACAACTTTACACCCCGCTTAGTAATGCAAAAGTTATTTTGGTTTCAGAGTATGGATCAAGAATAGAAGTAACAGATAATAACGGTAATCTTGTTTTGGAAAATCTTCCTTCTTCAACATACGGTATCTCAGTTAGGGGGCACCATCCTGATGATGAGAATATAATTATTGTAGGTAACATGCCCGAAGTAGAGGTGCTTTCCGGAGAAACCGTGGAAGATACTATCTACGCTAAATCCGTATCGAGTAAAGGAATTGCAATAAATGAGATAAATGCCGCGGGTCCCGTTAATAATTCATTCTTCTTTTATGACCAGTTTATTGAATTATATAATAGCAGCGATACTATAAAGTATTTAGACGGTATGATGATTATGAGATTTTCTGGGAACAGCCAGGGGAAGGGACCCGGTGCGGATGAAGGAGACGACGGTGATATTGACGGCGTTGTTTATGTCTTTAAATTTCCAGGAAGCCCCGGCGAAAAGAATTATCCCTTCCATCCAAAGACGTTTTTAGTATTAGCTTCGGATGGAGTTGATCATACTAGTATAATTTCTGATGCCGTTGATCTAAGTAATGCCGATTGGGAATTTTACAATCAATTTTCGGCAAATGATGTAGACAATCCAGGTGTTCCCAATTTGCTAAATATGCGTTCGGAAAAAACCGTTGATTTTTTAATAGGCCTTTCCGCCGATGTAATAATTCTATCCTCAGGCGAGGATCCCGAATGGATCGATGGTATTGACATAGAGACTGTTCTGGATGGAGTAGAATATCAAACTAACTCGACATTGTCGCAAACACTTGATAACAGGATAGACAGGGGCTGGGTTCAATGCCCGGGAAAGTATAGCGGTCAATCGATACAGCGAATAGAACCGGGAGTTGATACCAACGACGGAACATTGGATTAGGAAATACTGGTAACGCCGACACCCGGGTATCACAAATAAAATGCTTTGGAGAATAAAAAGGTAGAGGTTTCTCGAGTGTTTATATACGATTATCATCATCGAAAGTATGATAAAATTCAAGCAATGTTGTATGATCTTAGCAGATGTTGTAGTCAGAACTCACGTGCTTCGTTTTCTTTGAGTTCCTTAACTACATCTTTCATGAAAGAATCAGCAATGCATAATAATAACTGTTTGTTTATCAAAACCAGATTTGCAAAATGACTAAACGGGTTTCGTTTTTAATACTCTCTTTTTTTGTTATAAGCATAATGATTAATGCCCAGGTTAGCAGAACAACAGCAATGGGTGATTTAAGTTATGTTATAGAAGACCAGGATAATTCGCTCAATCTTTTTGATTTTGGAAAAAACCCGGCGTGGTTAATCAATGACGAAAAGGGAATGAGGTTAGATATATCCCCCTTTGTGAGTAATTCATGGGGTAGTTACAGACAAAAATTTTCACCGTATGGAATTTCGAGTTACGGCGTTGGAGTTATGGGCGTTAGACCTTTGGGCGAAGCCGGAACCTTTAGAGGTCTTGCAAATTATCATAGTGAGTTAAGACGGAAAAACTGTCGTACGCTGAAAAAAGATACTTATGCCGGCGAAGCATTTTTCTTTGTAGATACTACCGATGGAGATTTCGAATATAACGGTCCTACTTTCGAATTTATGCACAGCCTTGAGCTCTTTAAAAAAGTTTACGTGGGTGCCTCGGTGAGGTATCAAATTTGGGACGGGTTAAAACAGGTTTTCTCTTATGCAGAAACACTTTTCAGAAGGATTTCGGGTGATATCGGGGTAGCGTATAAAATAGATGAGAATTTTTCTATAGGCTCTAACTTCACTATTAGCGACGGCCAGGAAAGAATTGAAGCTAAAGATGTCAACCTTCGTTCAATAGATTCATACATCTATTATGGGGACACTTATAGAACTCTCGACCGGGGGGGCTCCGTAGACCATAAACTAAAAAAGAAGGGTAATAGTTTTGGCGTTCAAATTCATTGGCAGCCGGACCGAAAAACAGAAATTGGAATAAAAAGCCGCTATCATTCAGCTAATACAGCCGTTTTAATCGATGAAACTAAATACCTGGACGATGGCACTCAACAAACTCTTAAAGACTTTGAAGAAGGCTATTCCGATTTTGAAGATTATAGTATTCAGTTAAAAGCAAGATACAACGTAAGTCCCGAATTTATGCTTGGTTTTTCATCCAGCTACATAAACAACAGTAGTTGGTCAAAGAATTCCGAGCTAAACTTATTGTTATGGGAATGGGATGTTAAAGAAACCGCATTGGGGGTAGGGGCTTCGTATAAATTTAAGCCCGCATCACTTTTAGTAGGTAGCGAGTATGAATATAGCAATACAGATGCGGATTCCTCAAAGTATATAGATAATAAATATTGCTCCTTAAAATCAACCGACCAC
>JANQLA010000377.1 GCA_028280855.1 Melioribacteraceae bacterium | reverse complement strand
ACGGTAAAGTTAAAGAAGGTAACTATCATTTTATAAGTACGATAAATTTTCCCGATACAACAGGCGGACACCGCTTCGTTCCCCGTTTATGGGCAAAAGCAAAAATTAACAGCCTGTTGGATATGATCAATCGATTCGGCGAAAACGACGAGCTTGTAAATCAAATTATTGATCTAAGCTTAACATTCGGCGTCTTAACTCCCTACACTGCTTTTTACGCCGACCCTGATGTTACAAGTGTTGACCAAGATGAAACTCCGGTAGCAAATAATTTCCGGTTATTACAGAACTACCCTAACCCGTTTAACCCCAGCACAACAATTACTTATGAATTACCGTCATCAGATGAATCGTACAATGTTGTTCTGAAAATATACAACTCTTTAGGAGAACTGGTTAAAGTGCTTGTTAACAAAAGCCAGTCCCCGGGTGTGTATACAATTGAATGGAACGGAAAAAATTCGAACGGAATAGATATGCCGAGCGGAATTTACCTGTACACATTGGAAGCAGGCAATATCAAGTTGAGCAAGAAAATGATCCTGTTACGATAGACTCAAGCGAGCCATGTTCCACGGCGGAAAATAATCCGCTGTGGAAATTTTAGCCTTGCATTAATTACGGAGGAAAAATGAAAATCAAACTTTTACTATTATTTTTACCGGCGCTGCTGATAGCTCAATACAAGGCAGGTTACGATATCGATGAAACTAAACTAAAGAAGTCGAACAGCATTAATGAGCTAACAGGTTCACAAACCATATCAAACCAATACCTCGAAGTTACAATGCTCCAAGGCGGCTACTTTACTATTGGCACTACGGGCGGAGCTTCGGAAAGTGCGCTTGATGATAATTGCCAGGTAACGTTTGGACATCCTTATGCAAAGACTTCTTATCCTATAGTCTTTATTGACGGACAACGCTATAGGTTTGATGAAGTGTTTGATCAGATCACAATCGAGTCGAATGAAATTTCAATATCGATAGCGGGTTTGAGTGATAAAATTCAGTCCACGTTTGAGATAGCTTTAAGTGAGGATGGGAAAGGGATTTATCTGAATATTGAAACCATCACCTCTCTCGAATCAAATCAGACCGTTACAAGCGGCTTTGTTTTTGACCCGGCATTAGGAAAGTGGGGTGATGGTTATGTTGATATTAAAGGCTCTTATGTCGATCGAGAAAGTTCCGTTTGGAGCAAAGATCAATCGTCCATCGAATTACATGAACGAAGAACGGGCGCTAATGGATTAATGCTTAATCTTGATTTTCCCGTTACCGATGATGATGAAATCAATTTTTTAAATTGGCAATATGCTGAAGTTTACTCGCCGTTTACCACTGCTGATTTTACGCCTGATGATTTGTATGATCTTACTATTGTCTACGTTCCGAATACCGCAAGCGATCATTTGGATTCCGACACATTATCCCGAAGTGTGAGCATGCAACTATTAGAACCCGACTTTTCGTCATCTTTATTTACCCGTTGGGATTTGCCCCAGTTCTTTACAATTGATGATGGACTGGTATTTCCTAATCAAATCAATACTTACGCAGAAGTATACAACCTGAGCAGCAGTACGGTAAATATTACAAGTATATATGCGGAGGAACCACCGAATATAATTATGACGCCTTCCCAATCCAGTATGGAGTTAGCTGGCAGTACCTTTGGTTTTGCCAACGTAAAAGTAAAATCTAAAATTGTTTATGAAGACAAAATCGCCGATGTGGCTATAGTATTTCAGGGAAGCAGCGGAATACTTGATGTGGTGAGCAAAAGAATATTTATTCCTCAGACCCCAGTATCAGATGTTGGTTTAACGATTGTTAATGACTCTATCAACACAACCAATCATCCAAAAATTGATTTGGTTTTTAGTGTTGATGAAGATGCAACAGGTAAACGAATAAGAAGATTAACCGAAGAAAATATTTTCTTGTATGAGAACCAGGAACGTATTAGTGTTTTTGAATTCGGAAAGTTAAAAGGTAGCGGCGGTCTTATAGATGTTGTTTTTGTGCTTGATGTTAGCGGAAGTATGGGTAATGAAATTGCCGCAGTACGTGATAACTTGAACGAGTTCGGTCAATCACTTGCCGAAAACGGTTACGACTATAATATCGGGGTGGTAACATTCAGTACAACTGTTGATAACGTTTGGGACTTGACAAACGACTTAGTTGAAATCCGGCAAAATCTCAATTCTATAAATCTTTGGGGCGGAACTGAAGATTCACCATCCGCATTAATGGAAGCAAGCAACCTTTCATTTCGCAATGGAAGTAAGCGAACAATTATCTGGATTACCGATGAACCATACCCGGAACATAAGTACACTAAGCAGCAAGTAGTTGACCACATGCTTGAAAACGGAATAACCGTACACGGCGTTGGTTTAAACGAACTTCAGACAGAATGGTTCGATCCTATTATTTATCCGACCGGCGGTAACTTCTACGATATTAACGGAAACTTCAGGGATATATTGCTGGATGTTTCAAACATCGACTCCGAAGACCGTTTCCTTTTATCGTATGAAAGCACGAGCACGCAGCAGGAAAACGAAATTAAACTTGAAATACGATACGCGGGATTAGGTGGAAATAAAACCTTGGTTTATTCAAAACCGCTTCTATCAACCAACCCTCAAAAATTATCCTTCTTCCCCAACCCGTTCAATCCTTCTATTACATTCAATGTGAATATGAATAATTATAAAAAAGGTAAAGTCACTATTTATAATGTGCTGGGTCAGGTTGTTAAAGAATTTAAGGAGCTGGATAAAGCAGGTAATTCAATAACATGGAACGCGGTTAATAATTACGGCCAACTTATAAGCACTGGGTTTTATTTGGTCCAGTTAACACTACAGGATTATAAAAACAACGAATACACTGAAACCGCAAAAATACTTTATCTGAAATAGGAGGATGAATAATGACAGCTAAAAATATCATCATGTTAACGGCTTTGCTTTGCATCTCATCCTCTTTACTTGCTAACGGATTGATGATGCCCAAAGAGCAAGATTACCCGAAAGACTTTTTACGAAATACCGTTACAAAAGTTGACGTAAATTTTTACGGCTTAGTTGCCGAAACAATGGTATACCAGGAATTCAAAAACGAGTGGTACGATTCTACCGATGTCGTATGGTCATTTCCTTTACCGCCCGAAGCTCGGGCCACCGAGTTTATCTACTGGTACAAGGATACTGTTTATGCAGCGGTACTGAAAGAAAGGCAGCAGGCTGTTAATCCCGGAACCGGTGATGGAGGAGTCGCAGGGTTGGTTAACAAGTACATCGGGCGAAACGGGTTGAAGATATTCCTCAAAGGCGTCCAGCCGCAGCAAGTACAGAAAGTCCAGTTGCGGTACATTAGCGTTTGTGACTACTATAACGGGGCAGTTACTTACAACTTCCCTCTTAATACTTCCGAGTTTGTTGATTACCCTTTGGAAAATCTTGAATTCAACATATCTATAGAATCTAACACACCTATAGAAAATTTCAATTCTTCTACTCACGAAGGATTACAAAAAATATCGGAAGAGGACGGGCAAATATCGTTTCGACTTGTTGAACCAAAAGCTTACCTGAACACTGATTTTCAATTTTCGTATGAAACAACTCACGAAGAACTCGGCGTCGATTTTTATTCAATAAATAACGACACAACAGATGGGCACTTCGCGTTATTTGTTAGACCTGAAGACGACGCGGATGCCGATAGTATTCACCCGAGAAGAGTTTTGTTCTTGCTATCGACATCCGATTTAATGTATGGATATAAATTTGAACAGAGCAGGAATGCTATAAAGTATGCGCTAGATAAGCTTGATGAGAATGATGAATTTAACATAATAGTTTTTGGCAATATTGTTTCAAGTTGGAATCCGAATCCAATTGCAGCAGGCGTCGATGCTGTATTAGACGCTAAACAATACCTTGATGATGTTACGCCCAACTTTTACAGGTCGGAACTGGATAATGCAATTACTACAGGCTTAGCGCAAATTACCGACGATAATTTCAACAATATTGTCTATGTGTTCACAGACGGAAGAGCGCATATAGATCCCGAAGCAATTGAACAATTAAACAATTATAACACGGGAATTTTCCCAATCGGTATTGGTGAAAACCTGTTCCGCGCTCAGCTAGAAATGACTGCTGCGCTTAATTACGGATTCGTCACATACATCGAAGATGACGACAATATGTTTGAAAAAGTAGCACGCTTAATGGATGTTACAAGCAAGCCGCTGCTTAAGGAAGTTGCGATGGAAGTTGGAGGAGCATCGACATCGGACTTAATGCCGGTTAAAGCCCCTTCAACTTATGCCGGCAGTATGTTTTATATGACAGGCAGATATGCAAACGGTGGGCAGTCTGCTCTGTCAATAGCCGGCAGGACAGTTAGCGGAATAACTTCGTATAATTTTCAACTTGATTTTACCGAAGGAACAAGCGGCTACCACTTTACCAAGTTCCTTTGGGCAAAGATGATGATTGACGCGCTTGAATGGGAAATTGAAGTTTATCCCGAGCGCGAAAACCAGTTGCAACAACAACTAATAGACTTAAGCCTTGAATATAATATTCGATGTAGATACACAGCTTACATTGCAGATTACGAAACGCCAGTAACATCAATTGAAGATAAACAGAGCATATCAACTGAGCTAATACCTTCAACCTATCTCGCCGGCAATTATCCTAATCCGTTTAACCCGTCTACCACTGTTAGATTATTTATTCACCGGGATGATGTTGGTGTTTCCAAATTTATCAGAATTTACAACATGCTCGGTCAGCTTGTTGCGGTAATTGATATATCAAGTTACGGGGCCGGATGGCAGGAGTTTGTTTTCAACGGGCGCGATATGTTTGGAAATGTATTATCTAGTGGAATTTAT